>DASWDS010000297.1:0-10667 GCA_036395165.1 Anaeromyxobacteraceae bacterium
CCCCGACGAGGAGGCGACGCGCGAGCAGCGCGACCAGGCCGCGGCCGCGGAGCGGGCGGTCTTCGACTCCGACGAGGGGGCGGCCGACGAGGCTGCGGCGCGCATCCGCGACGCCTTCACGCTCGCGCGAGACGCGTCCGCGGAGGCGCGCGGCCGGCATGGCGCGGAGCCGCGCCGGCGCGGGGTGTCCGGTGACGTGCGCCAGCCGACGCTCGCGCAGCAGCGCGCGGCGTTCGAGGCGCGCCTCGGCGTCGCCGTCGCCGAGGAGGACTTCGCGGCGCTGGCCGGCGCCCGGTTCGCCGAGCCGCTCGAGGACGAGCTGGTCGTCCTCGCGAGCCACGCCCTCTCCGGCCACGTGGTGGACGACCGGCGGCGGCTCGCGGCGGACCGGGAGCGCGGCCTCCTCGCGCGCACGCTCCGCAACGGCGTGCCGCAGGGCGAGCACCCCATCCTCGACGTCCGCCTCCTGCGCGGCGTGGACGAGGCGCGCGCTGACGTGGAGCGCGCGGCGGCGGCGCTCCCCGCGTCCGTCGGAGCGGCGCAGCGCGCCGCGCTCGGCCGGATCGCGGCGGCCCTGGCGCGGCCCACGCTCGTCTTCGACCTCGCCGAGACGGCCCTGCGCCAGCGCGACGCCGCGGACCGCGTGAAGCCGGTCGTCCTCCACGTGAAGCGCGGCGAGAAGATCGTCGGCGATGGCGAGGTGATCGAGAAGCGCCACCTGATCGTCTTCCACGGCATCCGCGCCCAGACGCGGAGCGCGGACGTGCTGCTCGTGCGGCTCGGGGCGGCAGCGCTCGTCGCGATGCTCGTGTCGCTCCTCTGGCGCCACGCGCGGCGCAACGTGCCGGGCTTCCGCCCCACGCGCAAGGACGCGCTGCTGCTGGCGTTCGCGATGCTGGCGACCGCGGTCCTCGCCTCGGCGGGCCTCGCCGTCGGCGACGCGCTGCACGACCGCTTCCCGCGCTTCTCGCCCGAGGCCTTCTTCTACCTCGTGCCGTTCGCCGCCGGCGCGATGGTCATCCGGAGCGTCCTCTCGGCCGAGGTGGCGCTGCTCTTCGCGGTCGCGAGCGGCGGCGTCGTCGGTCTCCTCGCGGGGAGCTCGCTCTTCCTGGCGCTCCACGCCATGCTCACCTCGGTGGTCGCGTCGGGGCTCGTGGCGCGCACGCGCGACCGGGCCGGCCTCTTCAAGGTCGGAGCCGCCGTGGGCGGGCTCGGCGCGCTCCTCGTCTTCGCCACGCACCTCTTCACCGGGCGCGGCGTCCTCTACGCGCTCCCGCCGGCGGTCGCGGCGCTGTGCTCGGGCGGCGTGCTCCTGCCGGTGGCCGCGGTGGGGATCCTGCCGCTCGTCGAGTGGGCGTTCGGGTACTTGACCGACGTGAAGCTGCTCGAGCTCGCGAACCTGAACCACCCGGCGCTGAAGGACCTCATCGTCCAGGCGCCCGGGACGTACCACCACTCGGTCATCATGGGGTCGCTCGTCGAGGCCGCGGCGGACGCCATCGGCGCGAACCCGCTGCTCGCGCGCGTCTGCGCCTACTACCATGACCTGGGAAAGATCCGGAACCCGCTCTACTTCGCCGAGAACCAGCGGGGCGAGAACCGCCACGAGCAGCTCGCGGCGTCGATGAGCGCGCTCATCGTCAAGCGGCACGTGACCGACGGCGTCGAGCTGGCGCGCCACTGGGGGCTGCCGCGCGCGGTGGCCGAGGCCATCCCGCAGCACCACGGGACGCGGCTCGTCTCCTTCTTCTGGGCGAAGGCGCAGCGGCGCGCGAGCGAGGCGGACGACGCCGGCGAGGGCGGCGCGCTCGAGGAGGGGCTCTTCCGCTATCCCGGCCCGAAGCCGCAGACCCGCGAGGCGGCGCTCGTCATGATCGCCGACGCGTGCGAGGCGTCGGCGCGCTCGTTGCCCGAACCCACCGGCGACCGGCTGCGCGCCCTCGTGCACAAGCGCATCAACGAGATCTTCAGCGAGGGCCAGCTCGACGAGTGCGAGCTCACCTTGAAGGACCTGAACGCGATCGCCGCCGCCATCGTGCGCGCGCTCTCGGCCGTCTACCACGCGCGGCCGGAGTATCCGGAGGCGGGCGCCGGGCCGGGCGAGGCGTCCGGCGCGGGGGCCCAGCTCCAGCTCGTCTCCGCGGAGCGCCGCCGGCCGTGACCGTCCACGCCCGGAGCGAGCACGCGCGTGGGGCCGCCGCCGCGCGGCGCCTGCGCGAGCGCGCCCGCCGCTACCTGGGCGCGCTCGGGCGCGAGGAGGCGGAGCTCTCGATCCTCGTCGTCGGCGATGCCGCCATGAGACGCCTCAACCGCGCCTGGCGAGGGAAGGACCGTCCCACGGATGTCCTCTCGTTCCCGCACGCGGCGCCGAACCACGGGCCGCTTCTCGGCGACGTCGTGGTCTCGCTCGACACCGCGCGGCGCGTCGCGCGCGCGGAGGGGAGGCTGCTCGGCGCCGAGCTCGACCGCTACCTCGCGCACGGCCTCCTGCACCTCCTGGGGCACGACCACGAGCGTCCCGCCCAGGCGAGGCGGATGGCGAAGGCGGAGGACGAGCTGGTGGGGGAGGGAATGGTGAGGGGATCGAGGCTGTCTCCCTCCCCCCGCTTGCGGGGGAAGGGTCGGGGAGAGGGGCGGGGGCGTCGGGGGCGGAGCCCCCGACCTCGATCGACGGCGAAGCCGGCGGCCGCTCGCGACAGCGAGCGGAGGCGCCGGAGGCGCCTGCCGCCGGGGACGAAACGCTCGGGGTCGAGGTCGCGTCCATGATGAAACGCCTCCTCTTCGCCATCTCCAGCGGCCTCCTCATGGCGCTCGCGCTGCCGCAGGCGATCCCCTGGATCTCGCTGCGCGAGATCGATCCCGCCGGTCACCTCGAGTGGCTCGCCTGGTTCGCCCTCATCCCGGCGCTCCTCGCGCTCGACGGCGCCCGGACCTGGAGGTCCGCCCTGGCCGTGGGCCTCGCCGCCGGCCTCGCCTACTTCTACGGCGCGATCTGGTGGGTGAACCACGCCATGACGGCGTTCGGGAGCGTGCCGCTCCCGATCGCGCTGCTCGGGCTCACCTTCCTCGTCCTCTACATGGCGGCGCACTGGGCGGCCGCGCTCGTCGCGAGCTGGACGGTCCGCCGCCGCCTCGGCTGGCCGTGGTGGGCGCACCTGCCGGCGCTCTGGGTCGCGACCGAGCTCTCCCGCAACTACCTCTTCACCGGCTTCCCGTGGGGCAACCTCGGGTACGTCCAGGCGCGCCACCTCGCCATCTCGCAGCTCGCCTCCGTCACCGGCATCTACGGCATCGCCGCCCTCGTCGTGCTCGTGAACTGCGTCCTGCACGCGCTCGTCCGCGCGTTCCTCGACGGCCGCCCGCGGCCGTGGCGGCTCGCCGCGGTCACGGCCGTCGCCGTCGCGGCGGTCGCCGGCTGGGGCACGGCGCACCTCGCGAGCGTGCGCGCCCGCGCCGCGGCCGCGCCGAAGCTCTCGGTCGGGCTCGTCCAGGGCAACGTGAACCAGTCGGTGAAGAACCAGCGCGCCACCTACGCCGAGCTCATCCTGGGCCGGTACGTGCCGCTCACGCTCGAGGCCGACCGCAGGGGCGTGGACCTCGTCGCCTGGCCCGAGGCGACCTACCCGTTTCTCGTCCCGCCGGACATTGCGAGCTTCGCTGATCCGCGCGGCGGCCTCCCGCGGCTCGCGCGCGCCCACCTGCTGCTCGGCGCGAGCACCTACGCCGAGCGCCGCGGCGCCGGCGGCCGCCGCGAGGTGCTGGGCTCGAACACCGTCTTCCTGCTCCGGCCCGACCTGCGCGTCCTCGATCGCTACGCGAAGCACCACCTCGTCCCCTTCGGCGAGTACGTCCCGCTGCACGGGTTCGGGGGGATCCTGCGGACGGTCGTGCCGGAGATGGTGCTCCAGGAGCCGGGGAGCGCGCTCGAGGTGCTCTCCTTCGAGCCGGGTCCCGTCGCCGCGCGCCTCGCCGCCGCGGCCGCCGTCCCCGACCCGGTGCGCCTCGCGCCGATGATCTGCTTCGACGCCATCTTCCCGGAGGTGAACGTCGCCTTCGCGGAGAAGGATCCCGAGGTGCTGGTGAACCCGACCAACGACGCGTGGTACGGCTATTCGTCCGGCCCCTACCAGTTCCTCGCCATCGTGCGCCTGCGCGCCATCGAGGCGGGCAAGGCCGTGGCGCGGCCGGCCTACGCCGGGGTCACCGCGCTCGTCGAGCCCACGGGCGAGGTGCAGCCGGGCGCCCTGCCGGTGGGACCTGTCGACCCCGACCTGGCACCCGATCCGGACGAGCCGCCGCGGCTCCTCGTGGGGCAGGTGCCGCGCTTGCGCGGGCGCACCCTCTACACTAAAGTCGGCGACCTCTTCGCCGGCGCCGCGAGCCTGTATGGCGCGATCGCGCTGGCGCTCGCGCTGCGCCGCCGAGGCCCGCCGCGAGAAGGAGCAACCGGGTAGCCATGGCCGCGCCGACCGCCGAGCTGATGACCGACCTCACGCAGCGCCTCGATGCGCTCCGGGGGTCGCTTTGACGTCGAGAAGAAGCGCGCTCGCGCCGGCGAGATCGCGCGCCTCTCCGAGGACCCGGGCTTCTGGAACGACAACGCGCGCGCGCAGGGGCTCCTGAAGGAGAAGGCGCAGCTCGAGAGCGCGGTGGCGGCGTTCGACCGGACCTGGCGCGCGCTCGAGGACGCGCGCGCGCTGCACGAGCTGGCCGAGGAGGCGCAGGACGCGGCGACCCGCGCAGAGGCCGCCCAGCACGCCGAGACGCTGGAGCGCCGCGTGGAGGAGCTCGAGTTCGAGCGCATGCTCTCCGGTCCCCACGATCGCGCGAACGCCATCGTCGAGGTGAAGAGCGGCGCGGGTGGCACCGAGGCCATGGACTGGGCCGCGATGCTGTACCGCATGTACACGCGCTACTGCGAGCGGAAGGGCTGGGAGGTGGAGCCGGCCGACCTGGTCGCGGGCGAGGAGGCGGGCATCTCGTCCGCGTCGTTCTTCGCGCGCGGCGACCACGCCTACGGGTTCCTCAAGGCGGAGCGCGGCGTGCACCGGCTGGTGCGCATCAGCCCCTTCGACTCCGCCGCGCGCCGGCAGACGAGCTTCGCCGCCGTGGACGTGACCCCCGAGATCGAGGACGACATCGTCATCGACATCAAGGAGGGCGACGTCCGCATCGACACCTACCGCTCGTCCGGCGCGGGCGGGCAGAAGGTGAACAAGACCGACTCGGCGGTGCGGCTCACGCACCTGCCCACGGGCATCGTCGTCGCCATGCAGAACGAGCGCAGCCAGCAGAAGAACCGCTCGATGGCGTGGAAGATCCTGCGCTCCCGCCTCTACGACTACGAGGAGAAGAAGCGCCAGGTCGTCCGGGACGCCGACGAGGCCGCCAAGAAGGACATCAACTTCGGCTCGCAGATCCGCAGCTACGTCATGGCGCCGTACCGGCTCGTGAAGGACCTCCGGACCGGTGTCGAGACCGGCAAGGTCGACGACATCCTCGACGGCGACCTCGACCAGTTCATCCAGCCGTTCCTGCTGGGCGTGCGGCGGACGGACCGGGCGGTCGACGAGTAGGCGCCGCGCCCGGATGACGCCTCACTCCACGGCGTAGTTGCCGAGCACGAGCGTCTCCTCGAAGATCTCCTCGTATTCGAGGATCTCGACCGGCCCCCGAAGCCCTGGCAACGAAGAGGTTGTGCCCGCGGCAGCGCAGGGCGATGTATCTGGCCGGATGGCCCTGGTCGTCTTTCTCCGTGCCGTGAACGTCGGCGGCAGGACCCTGCGGGCGAGGGCGCTGGCGGACGAGCTGGACCTGGTCAACGTCGGAGCGGCGGGGACCTTCGTCGCGCCAAGGGCGGCCGACGCGAAGGCGCTCGAGCGCGCGATCCGGCGGAAGCTGCCCTTCGAGTCCGAGGTGTTCGTCTGCGCAGGGAAGGAGATCCTGCGACTCGTCCGGAGCGAGCCGTTCGGCGCGGCGGAGCCCGAGAAGGGCGTCAAGCGGACCATCAGCGTCCTCGCCCGTCCGCCCCGGCCGCGGCCGAAGCTCCCCATCGAGCGGCCGCAGGGGCCGAGCTGGGAGGTGCGCGTGGTCCAGATCGTCGGCCGTCACGCGCTCTGCGAGCGGCGCCGACTCGGCGCGAGACTCATCTATCCCAACGAGGTCGTCGAGAAGGGCCTCGGGATCGCGGCGACCACGCGCGGGTGGGACACGCTCCTCGCGATCTGCCGGATCCTCGAGGAGGTGCGCTGACGCCCGCGGCGACACGTCGGCGACACGTCCAAGATGGGCGCTACGACGCCACGTACACGATCGGCAGCCGCGCGAGCAGGAAGCGGTCGATGGCGTCGATGGCCCAGCCCGGGAGGCCGTACAGCTTCACGCCACAGCCGGCCGGCTGCCGGCCGGTGATGGGGCTCTTCTCGCGGATGAAGACGACCTCGCCCTCCACCTCGAGCTTGCGGCCGTCGGCGAGCCCGAGCCGCACCTGGAGCCTCGTCCCGATCTTCGGGGGAAGCATCGTCGAGATGAACACGCCGCCGGAGTCCACGCGGCGCGTCGGGCCGACGTAGAAGTTGTGCTCCGAGACGAGGCTCACGGTCACCTCGACGCGGGTCATCTTGGGGCGGTTCCGCGGCTCGTCGACGAGCTCCTCGTCGATGAGCGCCATGAGGTCCACGTTCGACCGCGGCTGGCGCGCCGGCGGCGGCGCGCCGACGTCGGCCAGCGCGGCGGCGGCCGCCGCGATGCTCGAGGCGGGCGCCACCGGCGCGGCCGGCGGGATGGGCGGCGGCGCCACCCCGGCGGAGGAGGGGACGCGCTCGACCACCGAGAGCGGCCGCGCCAGGACCTCCGCCCGCGCCAGCGCGCGCTCCGCGCCGGCCACCGCCGCGAGCGGCTCCACGACGTCGCGCGACGGCGCCACCACCACCACGCGCACGCCCACGCGCGCCGCGCTGGCGGCGGCCGTGAGCGCGCCTCCCCAGCTCGCGTCGGGCTGCGCGGGGAGGACGAGGATGATGGCGTGCGGCGCCACGGCGCGCAGCAGACCGTCGAGCAGCTCGGGCGAGGGGACGCAGAAGAGCGACCACCCCGCACGCTCGAGGTGCAGGTGCAGCGCGGCCGCCACGTCGGCGTCCTGGCCGACGAGGAGCGCGCGCGACACGACGTGGCCGCTGGGCGGCGTCATCACGCGCCCCGGCCGCCCGTCTCGATGAGGATGCGGCGCTCGAGATCCGCGCGGTGGGTCGCGTTGGCGAGGGCGGTGTCGAGCGAGATGCGCTTCGACTCGTGCAGCTTGTACAGGTACTGGTCGAAGCTGTGCATGCCGAGGTCGGCCCCGGCCGTCTCCATGTAGTTCTTGAGGTCCTGCACGCGCGACCCGCCCTCGCGGATCGCCTCGCGCACCGTCGACGTGGCGAGGAGCGCCTCGACCGCCGGGATCAGGCCCGCCGCGTCCGCGCGCATGAGCAGGCGGAGCGAGACCACCGCCTGGAGGTTGTCGGCGAGCCGCGCCCGCACCGTGTCCTGCTCGTCGGCGGGGAAGAGGCCCACGACGCGCCCGATCGAGCGCACCACGTCGGGCGTGTGGAGGGAGGTGATGACGAGGTGCCCCGTCTCGGCGGCCTTGAGGCAGATGTCCACCGCCTCGCGGTCCCTCAGCTCGCCCACCATGATGACGTCGGGGTCCTGGCGGAGCGCGGCGCGCAGCGCGTCCGAGTAGCTCGCCGTGTCGGCGCCGACCTCGCGCTGGATGACGAGTCCCTTCCCGCCCTGGAAGATGTACTCGATCGGATCCTCCACCGTCACCACGTGCAGCCGCTCCTCCTGGAGGAGGTGGTTGATGATGGCGGCGATGGTGGTGGACTTGCCGTTCCCGGTCGCGCCCGTGACGAGCACGAGCCCGCGCCGCGCCTCGCCGATCGTGTGCACCACCGGCGGCAGGTTGAGCGCGCCGAAGTCCGGGATCGCGAACGGGATGGTGCGCATGACGGCGCCCCAGCTGCCGCGCTGCTTGAAGATGCTCGCCCGAAACCGGCTCACGCCGGGGAGCGAGTAGCTCCGGTCCACCTCGCGGAAGTCGAGGGGGGTGAACCCCGAGTCGGGCGCCTGGAGCACGAAGTTCGCGATCGCCTCGGTGTCCTCGTGCGTCAGCGGCGGGTACTTGGCGGCGAGCAGCTCGCCGAACACACGGTAGGTGGGCGGGTAGCCGACCTCGAAATGGACGTCGCTCGCCTGCCGCTTCACCGCGAGCTGGAGGAACGAGTGGAACATCTCCTCGCTGAGCGCGCTCTGAGCCTGTCCTTCCATGGTCCCGGAGTCTAGCGCAGTTCCCCTCCGCGGCGGCGATCGCTCCATGGACTGCCGTGCGGACGCGCGCTCTCCCGGCTCGACGAGGTCCGCCAGCGGGCAGGGTGCGCGCGACGCAGCGAGCCCTTACCTTGGTAGACGGTGCGGATCGCCCTCGTCTCGACGCCTTTCCTGGCGGTCCCGCCACGCGGATACGGAGGGACGGAGCTGGTCGTCCACGAGCTCGTGCGCGGCCTCGAGGCCGCTGGCCACGACGTGACCCTCTTCGCCACCGGCGACTCGCGGGCGCGGGACCTCCGGTACCTGTACGACGCGCCCGTGTGGCCGCCGGACCGCGACGCGGAGCTGCGCCACTGCGGAGCCGCGGCGCGCGCGATCGCCCGCGAGCGCTTCGACGTCGTGCACGCCCACGTGCCGGCGATGGTCGCCTTCGCCGGCGAGCTCGGCAGTCCGCTGGTGTACACGCTCCACCACGCGCGGGACGACCGCCTGACCCAGGCCTATCTGAGGAGGCCCTCGGTCCACTACGTCGCGATCTCGGCCCGGCAGGCCCAGCTCGAGCCCGAGCTCGCCTGCGAGGTCGTGCACCACGGGCTCGATCCGGAGCGACACCCGCTCGGCCACGGGGAGGGCGACTATGCGCTGTTCCTCGGGCGCCTCTCGCCCTGCAAGGCGCCGCAGGTGGCGGTCGCCGCCGCGCGCGCCGCGCACGTGCCGATCCGGCTCGCCGGCGAGGTCCACGTCGTGGACGCGACGCCGGAGTGGAAGGCGGAGCTGGGGGCGGCGCTCGCGGATCCGAACGTGCTGTACGTCGGGCCGGTGGGGGGCGAGCGCAAGATGCAGCTCCTCGGCGGCGCGCGCGCGCTCCTCATGCCGCTCGGGTGGGAGGAGCCGTTCGGGCTCGTCATGATCGAGGCCATGCTGAGCGGGACGCCGGTCATCGCGTTCCCGCGCGGCGCGGCGCCCGAGATCGTCGACGAGGGCATCACCGGGTTCCTGGTGGACGGCCAGGCCGAGATGGCGGCCGTCCTGGCGCAGCTCGAGACGTTCGACCGCATGGCCTGCCGCCGGCGGGCGCAGGCGCGCTTCAGGTCGGCGCGCATGGTGCGCGATTACGAGCGCGTGTACGCGCGCGCCGTGGCAACCGCCGGGCTGTCCGCCGGCGGCGCGGAGGAGTCGAGCTACGCAGGATAGCGCGCAGGACGCGCCCGACCGGGCGGCGGGGTTCGCCGACCCCGAGCAGCTCTTCGGCTACGCCGATCCGTCGCAGCAGCCGGAGGCGACGGGCGTCGACAAGCTCGTCCTGAAGCACGGGAACCTCTTCGTCGTCGCGAACCGGCTCGGCGACGTGTCGCCGGCGGGCGCGCGCGACCTCGGGCTCTTCCTCACCGACACACGGCACCTCTCCGGCTGGCGCATGGTGGTCCAGGGCGGACCGCCCCTGTGCCTCTCCACCCAGGTCTCGACCGACTACGTCTCGCAGATCGACTTCACCATCACCGGCCTGCACGAGGGGGACCTGCTCGGGAAGGAGCCGGTGAACTACGTCCACCTCCGGCGCGACCAGGTCATCGACGACGTCTTCGTCGACCGGTTCGTCCTCACGAACTTCCAGGGCCGGACGATCGACCAGTGGATCGAGCTCGAGTGGGCCGCCGACTTCGCGGACGTGTTCGAGATCCGCGGCGCGCGCCGCGCCCGGCGAGGCCGGTACCTCGTCCCCGAGGTGAAGGACGGGTGCGCGCTCCTCCGCTACCGCGGCCTCGATCGCCGCGAGTACGTCACCGGGATCCGCCTCGACGTCTCGGCGGCGAACGGCGACGGCGCCGGCCCGGTGCGCGTGGAGCGCCTCGACGCGGGCGGCGCGCGCCTCGCCTTCCACCTCGCGCCGGGCGAGTCGGGGGAGGCCACCTTCAGCGTCTTCGCCGCCGTGGGCGAGGCGCTTCCGGCGACGCCCAGGCCGTTCGAGGTGCGCGCGAGAGAGAGCGGGAACGCCTACGCCGCCTGGGCCGAGCGCTGCACGCGCTTCGAGTCGAGCCACGACATGTTCGACCGCGCCCTCGCCCAGAACGTGGCCGATCTGAAGGCGCTCAAGGTCCACCACTTCGGCCAGGCGGTCATCTCGGCCGGGATCCCCTGGTACACGTGCCCGTTCGGCCGCGACGCCCTCATCACGGGGTTCCAGGCGCTCCTCGCGACGCCCGAGGTCGCGAAGCACGCGCTGCAGTTCCTGGCGCGTCTGCAGGGGACGAAGAACGATCCCGAGCGCGACGAGGAGCCGGGCAAGATCCCGCACGAGATGCGGTTCGGCGAGATGGCCGCGGCCGGCGAGGTGCCGCACACGCCGTACTACGGCT
>DASWDS010000298.1:0-3015 GCA_036395165.1 Anaeromyxobacteraceae bacterium
GGCGCGCGCGCGCCTTCCGGGCGGCCTTGGCCGTGCGCGCGGCGATCTTCTTCGGCGCCTTGCGCGCCGCCGCGCGGGCGGCGAGCTTCTTGCGCCCAGCCGGGCGGGAGCGCTTCGGGCGCTGTCCGCCGGTGAGGCGCCCGAACTCGGTGGGGCCCACGTACTTGAGGTCGACGAGCGCCTGGAAGATCCGCATCGCGGCGGCGTCCACGGGCTCCTGTTCCGAGTGGACCGTCACCTCGGCGTGCGTCGGTGGCTCGTACGGATCGTCCACCCCGGGGACGTTCTTCGCCTCGCCCGCCATCGCCTTCTTGTAGATGGGGTCGCGGTGGAGGAGCGTCTCCATGGGACAGTCGACGAAGACCTCGACGAAGCGGCGCGCCTCGCGCCGGAGCGTCTCGCGCGGCTCGCGGTAGGGCGAGAGCGAGGCGCACACGGCCACCGCACCGTTCCGCGAGAGCAGCTTCGCGACGTGCCCGACCCGGCGCAACGACGTGTCGCGGTCGTCCTTCGAGGGCCCGAGGCCCTTCGTCAGGATCTCCGCCGGGTCGTCGGCGTCGATGAGCTCGGCGCGGCGGCCGGCGAGCGTCAGGCGGTTGTGCAGGAACCGGGCAAGCGAGCTCTTGCCCGAGCCGTTCATGCCGGTGATCCAGATGATGAAGCCTGTCTGCGCCTGCGCGTCCATGCCGTCCCTCCGGGCGGTCCGTCCCCGCCCGAACATCGAGCGCAAGGATTTCGCAGTATAGCGTGAGAATCGCGGACGAGCCAGGAAAGGTTCGCGCCGCCAATCAAATGAAGCGCAGGAAACTCGCCGGGTTGCAAGATTGCGCCGATATCTCTCCGCTCAATCGAGCGATGCCTGCTCGAAATCCGGCGGCCGTCAGACTCACGTTTCGCCCTTTTCGACCGCCGCGGTGGGGGGTCTGGGGGGAGCTGCGCCCGCTCCCCCCAGCTGAGGTCGAGCTACGCGAAAGCGCAGCTCGACCGGAAATCACTCTGACTCGCCGAGAACTGCGTTTGCGAGCACGAGAAACGGCGAAAGGCGAGTCAGAGCGTACGCCGAGCGCACGCGCAGCCGGGGACGCGCGACGTCGCCCGCGCCTGAGGCTGCCCCAGCACGACGTCGATGCGGCGGCCCGGCTCACCCTCCACCACGCCGGCGAGGATGAGCAGGAGCTCGAGCGCGCCGAGCGCGCCCACGGCGGCAGCCGCGCCTGGCCGTGGAGGCGCACCGGACCCCGGCCGCGACGCGCAGGCATAGCAGGGCGCACCGGGGGGCACGGCGACCACCTCGCCGCCGTCACCGTCGACGACAGCCACGACGTGCGGCAGGCCGGCGACGCGCGCCCGCTCCGCGGCGTCACGCGCGACGCCGAGCGAGCTCGTGCAGACGAGCGCGGCCGTCGGGTCCGCGCCGGTGGCGTAGGCGCGAGCCTTCGAGAAGGCAGTCGCGGCACGCAGCGCCTCGATCGCCGCGAAGAGCCGCGGCTGGCCGACCTGGTCCGCGCCGTAGAGCCACGCCGCCGCGTCCTCCGGCGCGACGTCGAGGCCGTCGTCGACATAGAGCGTCCCGACGCCGGCCATCGCGAGGTAGAGGAGCGCGGGCCCCGCCACCTCCCCGGCGCCCACCACGTGGACGCGCGCCGCCCGCAGGAACTCCTGCGTGACGGGGACGAATCCCGGCAGGATGAGCTGGCGCGCGTAGCGCGCGATCTCGGCGTCGGAGAGGGCCACGTCTAGTGCTGCTCCGCAGAAATGGTGAGCCAGTGCGACATCTCTCTGCTCCGCAGCACTTTGCGGGGAAGGCTCCAGGCCTTGCAAGGAAGGGCAAGGCCTGGGCCCTCCCCGCAGGGCCCTACCGGGGGAGGCGAGGCGTCGCCTCCCCCGAACTCCCACCCGCGTGCCGCGCGCCCCAGCACCGGCTCATGTTCTCTGGCTCGCGGCACTAGCGTCCCATGGCGGTGCTCACGGCAAGAGCTCGCTCGTCCGCCGCGGCGCCCCCTTCACGAGCACGACGCGCCAGGCGCCCTCGCCGCCAGGCGGCCACGGCTCGCGCACCGCGACGCGGTGGCCCTCCTCCTCCGCGGTACGAGGCACGCTCTCGAGCGGCTCCCCCGAGAGCAGCACGACCTCGAGCGCCTCGCCCGCCTCGAGCTGGTCGAGGGCGACGCGCGTGCGCACCCACGTGAGCGGGCAGGCCACGTCGCGGACGTCGATCCTCACGCCTGCTCCTCGGGCCGCGCCACGGCGATCTCGACCGGCGGCGCCTCCGCGCGCTGCACGGCCGCGCACGCGAGACACCCCTCGCGCAGGCGCACCGGCACCGTCCGCGAGCGCGCGCCGCGCGCCTCGTACACCATGAGCCGCCCGGTGTAGCTGCCGCGCTCGCCGGCGAGGAGCCGGACAGCCTCCGCGCCCATGAGGGCGCCGGCGAACCCGACGAGCGGACCGAGCACCCCCGCCTCGGCGCAGGTCGGGACGG
This sequence comes from Anaeromyxobacteraceae bacterium, assembly GCA_036395165.1. GTDB lineage: Bacteria > Myxococcota > Myxococcia > Myxococcales > Anaeromyxobacteraceae > Anaeromyxobacter_A. Next base: position 2,483 of record DASWDS010000298.1, read on the forward strand.
CGCCCTGGGGCGGCGGCGCCTCGAAGAGGCAGCGCAGGCATCCCGTCTTCCCGGGCACCACCGTCAGGAGCTGCGCCGTGTAGCGGAGGATGCCACCGTGGACGAGCGGCCGCCCCGCGGCCAGCGCGGCGTCGTTCGCCAGGAACTTCGTCGCGAAGTTGTCGGAGCCGTCGACGAGGACGTCGGCGGAGCGCGCCAGCTCGAGGGCGCTGGCGTCGTCGAACCGACGATCGAGCGCCTCGAGCTTCACGCCGGGGAAGAGGCGCGCCAGCCGCCGCGCAGCCGCCGCGGCCTTGCGCTCCCCCAGGTCGGCCTCGGTGAAGAGCGGCTGCCGGTTCAGGTTCGAGGTCTCGACGGCGTCGTCGTCCACGAGGACGAGCCGGCCCACGCCGGCGCTCGCCAGCGTGAGCAGGGCGGGGCCGCCGAGGCCGCCCGCGCCGATGACGAGGGCGCTCTTCTCTGCGAGGAGGGTGCTCATGCCTGCCTGATTGCCTTTCCGCCGGGCCGGAGAACTCTCATAGATGAGGTGCGGG
>DASWDS010000299.1:0-37399 GCA_036395165.1 Anaeromyxobacteraceae bacterium
CATCATCGGGCGCGCGCTGCCCGACGCGCGCGACGGTCTGAAGCCGGTTCACCGCCGCATCCTCTACGCGATGTTCCGCGAGGGGCTGCTCCACAACCGGCGCTACTCGAAGTGCGCCGGCGTCGTCGGCGAGGTGCTGAAGAAGTATCACCCGCACGGCGACGCCTCGGTCTACGACGCGCTCGTCAGGCTCGTGCAGGAATGGAACCTCCGCTATCCGCTCATCGACGGCCAGGGCAACTTCGGCTCGGTGGACGGCGACCCGGCCGCCGCCTACCGGTACACCGAGTCCCGCCTCGAGAAGCTCTCCGACTGGCTCCTCGCCGACATCGACAAGGAGACCGTCGAGTGGGGGCCGAACTTCGACGACTCGACGCAGGAGCCGCTCGTCCTCCCCTCGCGCTTCCCGAACCTGCTCGTGAACGGCAGCTCCGGGATCGCGGTCGGCATGGCGACCTCGATCCCGCCGCACAACATGGGCGAGGTCATCGACGCGGCCATCCACGTCATCGAGAACCCGAAGGTCACGGTCCCCGAGCTGATGCGCTTCGTGCCGGGGCCGGACTTCCCGACGGCCGGCATCATCCTCGGCCGCGACGGCATCCGGAAGGCGTACACCGAGGGGCGCGGCACCATCACCGTCCGGGCGCGCACCAACGTCGAGGTCCACCCTCGCACCGAGCGCGAGACCATCGTCGTCACCGAGATCCCGTACCAGGTGAACAAGGCGAAGCTCGTCGAGCACATCGCCGATCTCGTGCGGGAGAAGCGCATCGAGGGGATCAGCGACCTCCGCGACGAGTCGTCGCGCGAGGGCATGCGCATCGTCATCGAGCTGAAGCGCGACGCGCTCGCCCAGGTCGTGCTGAACAACCTGTACGCCCACACCGCGCTCCAGACCGGGTTCGGCGTCACGCTCCTCTCCATCGACGGCGGGCAGCCCCGCATCCTGAACCTCAAGGAGATGCTGGAGCGCTTCGTCGCGCACCGGCGCGACGTCGTCACCCGGCGCACCCGCTTCGAGCTGAAGCAGGCGCGCGCCCGCGAGCACATCCTGCTCGGCTTCCAGATCGCGCTCGACCACCTCGACGAGCTCATCGAGCTCATCAGGAAGGCGGCCGACCGCGACGTCGCGCGCGAGCAGATGATGCAGCGCTTCGCGCTCTCCGAGCTGCAGGCGAAGGCCATCCTCGAGATGCAGCTGCAGCGCCTCACCGGCCTCGAGCGCCAGAAGATCCTGGACGAGCTCGCCGAGGTGCAGAAGCTCATCACGCGCCTGAAGGAGATCCTGGGCTCCGAGAAGGTGCTCATGCAGGTCATCGTCGACGAGCTGAAGGAGGTGCGGCAGCTCTTCGCCGACGCGCGCAGGACGGAGATCCAGGGCGAGGCGGGCGACCTCGCGATGGAGGACCTCATCGCGGAGGAGGAGATGGTCGTCACCGTCTCCCACGCCGGCTACGTGAAGCGGAACCCGGTCTCGCTCTACCGCGCCCAGCGGCGCGGCGGCCGCGGCAAGACGGGCGCCGGGGCACGCGAGGAGGACTTCCTCGAGAGCCTCTTCGTCGCCTCCACCCACAGCTACCTCTTCGTCTTCTCCGACAAGGGCAAGGTGTACTGGCTCAAGGTGCACGAGATCCCGCAGGCCTCGCGCGCCGCGCGCGGCAAGCCCATCGTGAACCTCGTCCAGCTCGCGCCGGGGGAGAAGGTGACCGCCATCCTGCCGGTACGGCAGCTCCCCGAGCCGCCCGCCGGCGCCGACGAGGCGCTCGACCAGGAGGCGGCGGCCGCGATCGAGCTCGCGGAGAAGCAAGCGGTGGCGGCGACGAGCCAGTTCGTCTTCCTCGCGACGAAGAAGGGCATCATCAAGAAGACCCACCTCGACGCGTTCAGCCGCCCGCGCGCGGCCGGCATCATCGCGCTCGGGATCGAGGAGGGCGACGCGCTCATCGCGGCGCGCCTCACCGACGGCGCCTCGCACGTGCTCCTCTCGACCTCGCAGGGGATGGCCATCCGCTTCGAGGAGACGGACGTCCGGCCGATGGGGCGCAGCGCGTACGGCGTGAAGGGCGTGACGCTCGCGGACGGCGACGAGGTCGTCTCGGCCGAGGTGGTGGCGCCACAGAGAGAGGGCGAGCCGCAGCCGACCATCCTCACCGTCACCGCGAACGGCTACGGCAAGCGCACCGAGCTCGCCGAGTACCGCGTCCAGAGCCGCGGCGGGAAGGGCATCATCACCATCAAGACCACGGAGCGGAACGGGCCGGTGGTCGCGGCGGTGTCGGTGCTCGACGACGAGGAGGTGATGCTCATCACCAACAAGGGCATGCTCATCCGCATGCCGGCGAAGGGGATCAGCGTCATCGGCCGAAACACGCAGGGCGTGCGGCTCATCACCGTCGAGTCGAGCGAGGAGCAGGTGGCCGGCGTCGCGCCGGTGGCGGAGACGAGCCCGGAGGCGGCCGCGGTGGTGGAGGGCGAGGCCGTGAACGGCGAGCCGGGCGGGGATGCCGAGGCGGGCGGCGAGGAGGCGGGAGACGAGGGGGCGGGAGACGAGGACGGCAGCGGCGGCGAGGGCGGACCCGAGGGCGGTCAGGGTTGAGCCCGCGCGCCCGCACCGGCGCGGCGCTCGCCGCGCTCGTCGCGCTCGCCTGCGGCGCCGCGGCGCGCCGGCTCGAGGAGGCGAACACGGCTCGCCACGCCGGGCGACCGCGCGACGCGCTCCAGGGCTACCAGGCGGTGCTGGCGGAGCTCGGCGACGGCCGGCTGCCGGATGGCGACGCCAGCCTCCGCCTGCGCGCCCTCAAGTACGCCGCCGACGTCTCCTACCTCGAGCTGGGCGACTTCACGCAGGCGATCTCGTACTACCGCCGCATCGTCGCGCTCTACCCCGCGACCGCCGACGCGTGGAAGGCGCGCGCCATGACGGGCGACATCTACCGCGAGCGCTTCGGCGACCGCGTCGCGGCCATCGCGCAGTGGGCCGACATCGCCGCCAGCGACGCGGCCGAGGCGCCGACCTTCCAGCTCAAGGTCGCCCGCGAGTACCTCGACCTCAAGAACTGGGAGCAGGCGCGCACCGAGGCGCGCATCCTGCGCGAGCGCTGGGCCAGCTCGGACCTGGCGGACGAGGCGCAGCTCCTCACCGCCCAGGCGTGGGCGCTCGAGCAGCGCGGCGACGAGGCGCAGCGCGCGTTCCAGGCGCTCCTCGACCGCCGGCCACGGCCCGAGATGGGCGCCCGCGCGCTCGAGGGGCAGGCCCACCTCGCGGCGCGGGACGGCAAGCTCGACCGCGCCCTGGCGCTCTATGCGCAGGCCCTGACCGCGCACCCGAGCCCGGAGACGATCCGGATGGCCATCGAGAAGGTGCGGGAGCGCCGGGAGCGGTCGCAGCCCACCGTGAAGCCGGGCGACCGCGCCACCGCCTTCGACCACCACATGAAGGACGAGGACAGGGACAGCCCATGAAGACCGACTACAGCGAGAAGCTGTTCGCGAAGGCGAAGGACCTCTTCCCGGGCGGCGTGAACAGCCCCGTGCGCGCCTTCAAGGGCGTGGGCGGGACGCCCCGCTTCATCGCGCGCGGCCGCGGCTCGCGCATGTGGGACGTGGACGGCAACCAGTACGTCGACTACGTCGGGTCGTGGGGGCCGCTCATCGTCGGCCACTGCCACTCGGCGGTGATGCAGGCCGTGCAGGACGCGCTGAAGGAGGGGGCGAGCTTCGGCGCCCCTTCGCCGCGCGAGATCCTGCTCGGGGAGCTGGTCCGGCAGCGCATGCCGTGGCTCGAGCGGATGCGCTTCGTGTCCTCCGGAACGGAGGCGACCACCGCCGCCATCCGGCTCGCGCGCGGCTTCACCGGGCGCGACGACTTCCTCAAGTTCGACGGGTGCTATCACGGGGCGGGCGACTCGCTGCTCGTCAAGGCCGGGTCCGGCGTCGAGACGCTCGGGCTCCCCGACTCGCCCGGCGTGCCCGCCGACCTCGCGAAGCACACGCTCACGCTGCCCTGGAACGACCTCGCGGCGGTGGAGGAGCTCTTCGCGCGCCGCGGGAAGAGCATCGCGGCCGTCATCACCGAGCCGGTGGTGGGCAACATGGGCGTGCTCGTCCCGAAGCCCGGCTTCCTCGAGGGGCTCGGCCGCATCTGCAAGCAGCACGGCGCCCTCTTCATCGTGGACGAGGTCATGACCGGGTTCCGGCTCGCGGCCGGCGGCGCCTGCGGCCGGTACGGCCTCTCGCCCGACCTCGTCACGTTCGGCAAGGTGATCGGCGGCGGGCTGCCGGTGGGCGCCTTCGGAGGCCGCGCCGAGGTGATGGACAAGATCGCCCCGGCGGGCCCGGTCTACCAGGCGGGGACGCTCTCGGGGAACCCGATGGCGATGGCGGCCGGGACGGCCACCCTCGAGCAGCTCACGCCTGTGTCGTACGAGAAGCTCGAGCGGCTCTCGGCCCGCCTCGCGGACGGCCTCGCGCAGGCCGCCGAGGCGGCCGGCGCGGAGGTGCAGGTGAACCGGGTCGCGTCGATGCTGACCGTGTTCTTCTCGGGCGAGCCCGTCTTCGACGCGGCGAGCGCGCGCAAGTGCGACACGAAGCGCTTCGGACGCTTCTTCCACGGGATGCTCGAGCGCGGCGTCTACCTGCCGCCGTCGCAGTTCGAGGCCGCCTTCGTGTCGCTCGCGCACTCGCCGGAGGACATCGAGGTGACCATCGCGGCCGCGAAGGAGGCGTTCGCGGAGGCGGTGAAGGGCTAGAGCACCTCACCGAGCTTCGGCAGCGGGTGGAGCTTCGACACGTCCGACATGTTGCCCGTGTAGCGAGAGGAACCTTCTTCGCGTGACGAGCTTCGCCGACCGCTTCGCGCCCTTCGACCTCGCCTACCTCGACGCGGCGAGCCAGGGGCCGCTCCCGCTCGCCGCGGTGCGCGCCGGGCGGGAGGCGCTCGCGCTGAAGGAGCGCCCGTACCGCATCCCGAGCGGCCTCGCGCTCACGCTCACCGCCGAGGTGCGGGCGCTCTACGCGCGCCTCTTCAGCTGCCGCGAGGAGGCGGTCGCGCTCACGACCGGCGCCGGGGCCGCCGTGAACGCGGTCGCGCGCGGCCTCGACTGGAAGGAGGGCGACGAGGTCGTCCTGTCGGACGGTGAGTTCCCGTCGAACGACTGGCCGTGGCGGCTCCTCGCCCGCTGCGGCGTGCGCGTGGTGCGGGTGAAGCCGCCCGAGCGCGCCATCGCGGTCACCGCCGAGGGGCTCGCGGCGGCGCTGACGCCGCGGACGCGCGTCGTCGCGTTCGCCCACGTCTCGTACCTCCACGGCGGGCGCCTCGATCCGGCGCCCGTCGTCGCGGCGGCGCGCGCCGCGGGCGCGCTCACGCTGGTGGACGGGAGCCAGGCCGCCGGAGCCGTGCCCTTCGACTTCGGCGCCTCGGGCGTGGACGTCTACACCGCCTGCGCCTACAAGCACCTCCTCGGCCCGTACGGCAGCGCCGTCGCCCTCTTCTCGCCGGCCGCGCTGGAGCGGCTCGGCAGCGGCGATCTCGCGTGGCAGTCGGTGAAGGGGAGCGAGGACGTGAGCCGGCTGCCCCGGGGCGAGCTCGAGCTGCGGCCCGGCGCCGTGCGCTTCGACGCGCACGAGGCGGCGAGCTTCGGAAATCTCATGCCGCTCGCGGACTCGCTCCGCCTCATCCTCGAGGCGACGCCGCACGGGGTCCAGGCCCACGCCCGCGCCCTCGGGGACCGCATCCTCGCCAAGCTGCCGGCCGCCTTCGTCCCGGCGAGCCCGCTCGAGCCCGTCCAGCGCAGCCACATCTTGTGCGTGGCCGGCCGCGACCCTCGCGCCACGGCCGCCGCCCACGCGCGGCTCCTCGCTGCCAAGATTCAGGTTGCGTTACGGGGAGATCGGCTACGCATCTCGCCCCATCTTCACAATTCGGACGCCGACGTCGAGCGCCTGCTCGCCGTCCTCGCGAGCGAGTGAGCGGGAGCCCGCGAGGAGCCTCTCGCAGGGGCGGGTAGGGCATTGACGCCTTTTTCCACGCCTGCTATACGGCTCTGCCCTCCCGTTCCAGGAAAAGCGAGCGATTCCGCGAACGAGGAGTGTGCGGAGGCAGCGTGACGGACCCCAGCGACAAGCAGCGCCGGGGGAAGGACGACGAGGGGCTGTCCGACCTCGCCGACGCCTACCGCAAGGCGGCGCCGTACATGGGCGCCTCCACGCAGCTCGTCGCGTCCGTGGGGCTGTGCACGTACGCGGGATGGTGGGCCGATCGCAAGCTGGGGCACGCGACGCCGTGGCTCCTGCTCGTCGGCGCAGGCGTCGGGATGTTCGTAGGATTCGTCGGCTTCTTCAGGACGGTCCTGGGGAAGAGGAAGGACTCGTGACGCGACACCTGCTCATCAGCGCCGCCGTCGCCGTCCTCACGCTCGGCCTGTCGGCCGCGGCGGGGGTCGTGCACCGCCGCGGCGCGCTGATGGGGGCGTCCGCCGCGGCCTTCACCGCCTTCGGCTCGCTCATCGCGATGGCGCGCTCCGCGACGGCGAAGAAGCCGGTCAAGGCCGCCCTCGCCGTGATGGCCATCGCCTTCCTCGTCCGGATGGTGCTGGTCGCCGTCGGGACTGTCCTCGTCATCCGCAGCGGCGAGAGCGTGATCGCGTTCGTGCTCGCCTTCTTCGTGCCTTACTTCATCTTCGCCGCCATCGAGGGCTGGTACCTCGCCAGCCTCACCGGCGGTCCCGGGACGCCCGCATGACGACGAGCTTCATCGCCGCCCTCGCCCTCTCCCTCTCTCTCGCGCAGCACGCCCCCGAGGCGGCGCCGGCGGAGCACACGGCGGCGCCGGCCGAGCACGGCACCGCCGTGGAGCACGGCGCGGCCACCGAGCATGGCGCGCCCGGCGAGCCCGCCGCGGGCGAGCACGGTGGCGCCGAGGGCCACGGCCACTCGCTGCCCGACGTGATGATGCACCACGTCGCGAACGGCGAGGTGATGGAGCTCCCCGGCTTCTGCCCGGCCTTCCAGTGGAACTGCGAGGTGAACCTCCGCGAGCTGTCCGGCGGTGGCTGGGTCTTCCACGTGGGCGGCGTCACGTTCGACATGACGCCCTCGAAGCACGTGGTGATGCTCTGGATCGGCGCGGTCCTGCTCATCGTGGTGTTCGCCGTCGCGGGCCGCAGGCGCTCGCTCGTTCCGCGCGGCTTCTACAACTTCATCGAGCTGCTCGTTCAGTTCGTGCGCGACATCGCCGTCTCGAACATCGGGAAGAGGGACGCCGACCGGTTCGTGCCGTACCTCGCCTCGGCCTTCTTCTTCATCCTGTTCCTGAACCTGCTCGGCCTCATCCCGTTCCTCGCGACCGCGACCGCGAACGTGTCGGTCACGGTGGGGTTCGCGCTCTTCACCTTCTTCGTGACGCAGTACGCGGCCATCCGGGCGCAGGGGATCAAGGGCTACCTGGCCCACCTCACCGGCGGCGTGCCGAAGTCGCTCGCCTGGCTCTGGCCGATCATGATCCCGGTCGAGTTCCTCGGCCTCTTCACGAAGCCCTTCGCCCTCACCGTCCGTCTCTTCGCCAACATGGTGGCGGGCCACTTCGTCATCCTGGCGCTGCTCGGGCTCATCTTCTCGATCTCGATCTTCGTGGCGCCCGTCTCGGTGGCGCTCGCGCTCGCGATCTTCATGCTCGAGCTCTTCGTCGCCTTCGTGCAGGCCTACATCTTCACCATGCTCTCCGCGCTCTTCATCGGCTCGGGCCTCGTGCACCACGGCCACGGCGAGGAGCACGAGGAGCACGGCCACCCCGGCCCCGGGATGGGCTCGGAGGAACACGGTTCACACGTGGGCGGGAAGTCTCCCGCCCATGGGTAGTCGAGCGCCGTACGCGCCACGGGCACGGCGGCCCGGTCAAGCACCGCCCATCGCAATGGAGAAGATGCTCACATGAACGCCTTCGCTCTTGGTTACCTCGCTGCCGGCCTCGGCGCCGGCCTGGCCGTCATCGGTGTGGGTCTCGGCATCGGCCGCCTGGCCGCCGCCGCGCTGGAGGGCTCCGCCCGCCAGCCCACCGCCGCCGGCGACATCCGCACCTCGATGATCATCGCCGCCGCCCTCATCGAAGGCGCGACGCTGTTCGCCATCGTGGTGTGCCTGCTCCTCGCCATCAACAAGTAAGCGCCGGTCGCACTCTCGCAACGCGTCACCTCCCGGAGTCCGCTCGATGAACGCTCTCGTCACGCCGGTCCTCGCCGCAGGCATCATGGACCTCAACCCGGGGCTCACGCTCTGGACCGCGATCACCTTCCTCATCCTGATCGTGGTGCTGGCCAAGTTCGCCTTCGGCCCGATCGTCAAGATGCTCGACGAGCGCGAGCGGACCATCCGCGAGGCGATCGAGCAGGCCAAGAAGGAGCGGGCCGAGGCGGAGAGGCTGCTCGGCGAGCAGAAGGCGTCGCTCGCCGCCGCGCAGCGCGAGGCCGCCGAGCTCGCGCAGAAGTCGAAGCAGGAGGTCGAGGCGCTCCGGCAGGACCTCACCGCCCGCGCCCGCAAGGAGGCGGACGACCTCGTCGCCCAGGCTCGCAAGCAGATCCAGGAGGAGAAGTCGAAGGCGCTCGCCGAGCTGAAGGGCCAGGTGGCGGACCTCGCCATCGACGCGGCCCGCCGGCTCATCAAGTCGTCGCTCGACGAGAAGTCGCAGCGCGCGCTGGTCGAGGAGTACATCGCGCAGCTCCCCGCCGATCGGGCCGCCTAGGCCCAGGGGAGGCGCAGCCCCGTCTCACGGCTCCGGCGGGCCCTCGGGTCCGCCGGAGCCTTTTTTCGTCAGGAACGTTAGGAACGCACCATGGCTCTCGGCATCGGCATCGTCGGCCTCCCCAACGTCGGGAAGTCGACCCTCTTCAACGCGCTCTCCGGCTCGGCGAAGGCGCAGGCGGCGAACTACCCGTTCTGCACCATCGACCCGAACGTCGGCGTCGTGCCCGTGCCGGACGAGCGGCTCCGGAAGCTCGCCGAGCTCTTCAAGCCGAAGAAGACCACCCCCACCACGCTGGAGTTCGTGGACATCGCCGGGCTCGTGGCGGGCGCCTCGAAGGGCGAGGGGCTCGGGAACCAGTTCCTCTCCCACATCCGCCAGGTGGACGCGATCGCCCACGTGCTGCGCTGCTTCGACGACCCGGACGTCGTCCACGTGTCGGGCACGGTCGACCCGAAGGGCGACCGCGACGTGGTCGAGACCGAGCTCATGCTGAAGGACCTCGAGTCGGTCGAGAAGCGGCGCGACCGCGCGCAGAAGAACGCGAAGGCGCCCGGGAAGCCGGGCGAGCTCGCCAAGGCGGAGCTCGCGACGCTCGAGAAGGTCGCGGCGGGGCTCGAGGCGGGAACGCCGGTCCGGGCGCAGAAGCTCGGGGACGAGGAGCGCGCCCACCTCGCCGACCTGTTCCTCCTCACGGACAAGCCCGTCGTGTACATCGCCAACGTGGACGAGGACCAGCTCGCGAGGCCGGGCGCGGACCCGCGCGTGGCGGCGGTGAAGGCGCTCGCCACGGAGGAGGGGTACGAGGCGGTCGTGCTGTGCGGCAAGGTCGAGGCGGAGATCGCCGAGCTGCCGGAGGCCGAGCGGATCGAGTTCCTCCAGGGCCTCGGCCTCGAGGAGCCTGGCCTGAACCGGCTCGTCCACGCGGGCTACCGCGAGCTCGGGCTCATCACCTTCCTCACCGCCGGCGAGGACGAGTGCCGCGCCTGGACCGTGAAGGAGGGGGCGCGCGCGCCGCAGGCGGCGGGCGTCATCCACACCGACTTCGAGCGCGGCTTCATCAAGGCCGAGGTGATGCGCGTCGACGACCTCCTCCGGCTCGGCAGCGAGGCCGCCGTGAAGGAGAAGGGCCTCATGCGCGTCGAGGGGAAGGAGTACGTGGTGCAGGACGGCGACGTCATGCACTTCAGGTTCAATGTCTGACGGGGGCTCTGCCCCCGCCCCGCCGAGCTAAGCTCGTCGGGGCCCCACCCCCGGGCGCCGGGTCCCGTGCGTCTGCGCGGCGGCTTCGCCGCTCTCGCGCAGGCGCCCCGGCGGGAGGGGCTTCGCCCCTCCCCGGCTATGCCGGGTCCCCTCCGCCTCGCTGGCCGCCCGCTTGCGCCCCCGCGCCAGCTTCACCGCCAGCGCCAGCGCCGCCCACATGCTCTCCTCGCTCGCCTCGCCCTTGCCGGCGAGGTCGTAGGCGACGCCGTGGTCCGGGCTCGTGCGCACGATGGGGAGCCCGAGCGTCACGTTCACCGCCGGCTCGCCAGCGACGGCGTCGAGCAGCTTCACCGGGATGAGGCCCTGGTCGTGGTAGAGCGCGACCACCGCGTCGAACTCGCCCGCCGCGGCGCGGAAGAAGACGCTGTCCGCCGGGTACGGACCGCTCGCCGCGATGCCGAGGCGGCGCGCGCGAGCGAGCGCCGGCAGGACGAGCCGCTTCTCCTCGTCCCCGAACGCGCCACTCTCGCCCGCGTGCGGATTCATCGCGCACACCGCGATGCGCGGCTTCGCGATCCCGAAGTCGCCGCGGAGCGCGGTGTGCGTCACCGTGATGGTCCCGAGGATCCCGCTCGCCGTCACGGCGCGCGGGACGCGGGCGAGGGCGAGGTGGTTCGTGACGAGCGCCACCCGCAGGCGCGGGCCGGCGAGCATCATCACCGAGCGCTTCGCGCCCGTCTTCTCCTCGAGCCACTCGGTGTGCCCGACGAACAGCTTCTCGGCGTGCTGGACCTGCGCCTTCGAGACGGGCGCGGTGCAGAGCGCGTCGGCCTTGCCGCTCGCGACCGCGGCGTAGGCCGCCTCGAGATAGGCGAGCTGGGCCGCGCCGCCGGAGCGGGCGGGGCGCCCGGGCGCCGCCGCTGCTCGCGGGAGGCGCGTCACGCGCACGAGCGCGCCCGAGGGCGGCAGCGGCTCGCCCAGGTCCACGGCGGGGAGCGCGAGGCGGCGGCGGCGCGCCGCGGCAGCGAAGACGGCGCCGTCGCCGAAGACGTACGGCACGAGCGCGCCCCGGTGGCGGGCGAGCGCCTTGGCCGTCACCTCGGCGCCGATGCCCGAGGGGTCGCCCATCGAGATGGCGATGCGGATGGGCAAGACGGCCCCTCTCCCCGGCCCTTCCCCCGGCTGCGCGCGCGAGGGGGGGACGAGACCTGCGGCGCGCGCTTCAGTCCTGCTTCAGCTCGGCGAGCTTCGTGTCGATGACGGCGTCCTTGCGCAGCTCGGCGATGAACTGGCCGCGGTAGGTGTCGCCCTGCTCGTTCACGAGGCGGTCGCGGATCTCCTCCTTCACCTCGTCGAGCGGTCGCGGGCCGCCGCCGCGCTTCTCCTCGAGCCGCACGACGTGAAACCCCGGCGGGCTCGTGGTGCGGATGGGGTCCGAGACCTGGCCCGGCGCGAGCGAGAACGCGACCTTGTCGAGGTTGGGCTGCACCGTGCCGCGGCGCAGCCACGGCAGGTCGCCGCCGTCCTTCGCGCTCGGACCCTGCGAGACCTCGCGCGCGACCTCGGCGAAGTCCTCCCCCGCCTTCAGGCGCGCGACCGTCTTCTCGGCCCTCGCCTGCACGCGGCTCACGTCCTGCGCGCTCGCGTTCTGCGGCAGCGCCAGGAAGATGTGCTTCACGCGCACCTCCTCGCCGGCGCGGAACTCCTGCGGGTGCGTCTGCCAGTAGTTCTTCACGTCCTCGTCGGTGACCTTCACGCGGCTGCGGATCTTGAGCTGCACGATCCGCATCGACTCGAGGTCGCGCTTCACCGCCTTGCGGTAGGCGGGCCGATCCATGCCCTGGGCGGCCAGGGCCTCGTCGAGCCGTGCGTCGTCGAGGTTGTTGCGGCGCTTCACGTCGTCGATGACGGCGTCGATCTCGGGCTCGGTGATCTCGACGCCGAGCGCCGCCACCTGGCTCGCGAAGAGCCGCTCCGCCACGATCGCGTCGAAGGCGGCCTTGAGCGCCTTCGCGCGCGCCTTCTCGCGGGATGGGCCGGCCGGCTCGGCGTCGGCGCGGCGGAGGTCGGGGCCGGCGCGCTCCTCGAGCTCCAGGAGCGTGATGACGTCGCCGTTCACCGTGGCGGCGACCCGGTCGAGGACGCGTCCCCGAGGCGGTGGCGCGGGCGCGGGAGCGGCGAGGAGCGCCACGAGGGGGAGCGCTGCGAGGGGGGAGATCATGATTGGGATCCTACGGCGTGAGCGCGTCGAGCGCAGCCTGGTCGATCTTGACCTGCGCGCGGCCTCGCAGCGCGGAGAGGTACTCCTCCTGTGCCGCGGCGCGCTTCTCGCGCAGGAGCCGCTCCTGGATGGTCGTCCGGACATCGGGGAAGGCGCGGCGCACCGCGGCGCGCCGGCCGGTCACCTTGAAGAGGTGGAACCCGTACGGCGAGGGCGTCACCTCCGAGACGGCGTTGAGCGGCAGCTTGAAGCACGCGTCGAACACCTCGGGCATCCCCGAGCCCTTGCCGAACCAGCCGAGATCGCCTCCCAGCTTGCCCTCGGGCGCGATGGAGGCGCGGCGCGCGACGTCGCCGAAGGTCTGCGGGCGCCGGCGCAGCTCCTCTCTCAGCTTCTGGGCCTCGGGCTGCGTCCGCACCACCACCTGGAGGACGCGCACCTGCTCCGGCTGCTCGAACTCCTGAGCGTGCTCGGTGTAGTAGCGCTCGATCTCGCCGTCGGCGACCAGGACACGCGGGAACACCTCGTCCGCGAAGAGCTTCTCGATGGTGAGCTGCTCCTTGAGGCGCGCCTTCAGCTCCCCCTGCGAGAGCCGCTCCTGCGCGAGCAGGTCGTCGAAATGGGTGCCCGGGTAGTCGGCGCGGAGCCGCAAGAGCGCGCGCTCCACCTGATCCTGGCCGACGGCGATGGACCTGGCGCGCGCCTGCTGGAGCAGGAGCATCCGGTCGACGGCGTCCTCGAGGAGCCGGCGCCGCAGGGCGCCGTCGGGTGCGTTGCCCTCCGCGCCGCCCGCGCGCGCGTGCGCGAGCTCGCGCGCCAGCGCCTCGGCCGTCACGGGCTCGCCGTTCACGACCGCGATCGCCGGTGGCGCCTCCTTGCCCTTCGCGGGCTTGCCCCCGCAGCGGCCGCACCCCGCGAAGGCGAGGGCGGCGGCGGCGAGGGCGAGCGTGCGGAGCGGCGGGTGTCGGCGCACGGCGGGCGCGCGGTCGGACCGCTACGGGTGCGCCGGCGGCGCGGCCGGGACCGGCGTCGCGAGGGGGCGCGGCATCGCGCCGGCGCCAGGCGGCATGCTGGGCGCGGCGACCGCCACCTTCTCGAGCTCGGCGTCGTTCACCTGGATGTTGGCGTCGGCGCGCAGCTTCTTCACGAACTCGTCGAAGTCCTTCGACTTCTTCTGGCTGTTCAGCCGGGCCGTGACTTGCGCCTTCACCTCGTCGAACCCGCGGCTCACCTCGACCTGGCGCCCGAGGACGCGGACGAGATGGAAGCCGTGCGGCTCCTCGACCACCGTGGGAGCGGTCTGGTTGTCGCCGAGCTTGAAGACGACCTCCGCGACCTCCTTGCCGTGGTCCTTCTCGAGCTCCGGCTGCGACTTCATCGCGAGGTCGCCGCCCTGGTTCTTCGTCGCGGCGTCGTCGGACGAGGCGCGGGCGAGCGTGGCGAAGGCGTTCGGGTTCTTCTTCTCCTCGACGAGGAGCTTCGCGAGGAGCTTCTTCGCCTCGACCGCCTTCTTCGCGCGCTCGGGCGTGCCCGCCTCGGCCTTCACGAAGACGTGCGCCGCGTGCACGCGGGCGGGCCGGTGGAACTCGTCGGCGTGCTCGTCGTAGTACTTCTTCACGTCGGACTCGGGGACGCCGGCCGCGGCGCTCTGGTCCTGGAAGAAGCGCTGGTAGTACTTCGAGACCATCACCTTCTTCATCGTGAAGAGGACGTCGGGGTCGTTCGCGAGGCCTTCCTTCTCGGCCGCCTTCGCGAGCAGCTCGAACCGCAGCATGTTGTCGAGGAACTGCTTCTTGCGGTCGAGGTTCTGGAAGCTCGCGCGGATCATGGGCGACTGCTCGTCGAGGCGCGCCTTGAACTCGTCCGCCGTCACGGTGACGCCGCCGCCCTGGGCGACGACGGGGCCCTTCTTGCCGGGGGCCTTGCTGCAGGCGAGGGCGGCGACGAGGACCGCGGCCAGCGTAGCTCTACGAAGCATGAGGTCGTGCTCCTCTACTCGGGTGAGGAAAATGGAACCTTGCCCGAACCCACGGACGGTGCGTCTTGTTCCGCGTCTTGTTCCCGTCTTGTTCCAGGGATCGGGTGGGGCGGCCGTAGAGAAACCACACCCCGGGCGCGGGATCAAGCAAGCGCTACGCCGCGAGCCGCGACAGGTCGTCCAGCACGCCGCGGACCGCGCCGAGCAGCTCGCGCGCCACGGCCGCCTCCTGGGCGGGCGTCGGCCCGGGGGGCGCCGCCGCGGGCGACGGCCGGGCCTGGGCGACGGCCTTCGCCACCGCCGCCTGGATCTTCGCCGCGCGCGCCGCCTTCGCCGCGCCCGCGGCGGGCGGGCGCGAGGGCGCCGGGGCGGGGGGCGGCGCGCGGAGCTTGCCGTCCGGCCCGAGGTGCGCGACGAGCTTCATGTCGGGCGTCAGGCGGAGCGCTCCCTGGCTCGCCTGCACGCGCTTCGCGAGCTGGAATGGGTCGAGCGCCGCCGAGTCGCCGAGCGTGAAGACCAGGCGCCCGGGCCCCGCCTCGAGCCCGCGGATGCGGAGCGCGCGGAGTCGCACCTTCACCTGCATCACCGCCTGAAGCGCGTCCACCTCATCGGGCGGATCGCCGTAGCGATCGACGATCTCGGCCCGGATCTCGTCGAGCTCCTCGTCGGTGCCGGCCTGCGCGAAGCGCTTGTAGAAATAGAGCCGCTGGTGGACGTCGGGCATGTACGGATCGGGGATGAAGGCCGGCACGGGCAGCTGCACGTCCGGGTCGATCTCCTCACGCGGCGCCTCGCCCTTGAGCTCGCGCACCGCCTCGTCGAGGAGCTGCGCGTAGAGGTCGAACCCGATCGCCTCGATCTGGCCCGACTGGTCCTTGCCCAGCAGGTTGCCCGCACCGCGGATCTCGAGGTCGTGGCTCGCGATCTTGAAGCCCGCGCCCAGCTCCGAGAACTTCTGCAGCGCCTCGAGCCGCTTGTGGGCGTCCTTCGTGACGGGCCGGCGCGCCGGGACGAGCAGGTACGCGTAGGCGCGCTCGCGGCTCCGGCCGACGCGGCCGCGGATCTGGTAGAGCTGCGAGAGGCCGAAGTGATCGGCGCGGTTCACGATGATGGTGTTCGCGCTGGGGATGTCGAGGCCGCTCTCGATGATGGACGTGGCGAGGAGGAGGTCGAGCTCCTTCGCGACGAACCGGCCCATCACCTCCTCGAGCTTGTGCTGCCCCATCTGGCCATGCGCGACGCCGATGCGCGCCTTCGGCACGAGCTCCGAGAGGAACTTCTCCATCGCCGCGATCGAGCGGACGCGGTTGTGGACGAAGAAGACCTGCCCGCCGCGGCGCAGCTCCTGCTCGACGGCCTCCTTCACCGCCGACGGGTCGAACTTCATGACGAAGGTGCGGATGGCGCGCCGGTCCTCGGGCGGCGTCGCGATGATGGAGAGGTCGCGCGCGCCGGCGAGGCTCATGTGCAGCGTGCGCGGGATGGGCGTCGCGGTGAGCGTCAGCACGTCCACGAGCTTGCGGAGCTTCTTCAGCCGCTCCTTGTGCGCGACCCCGAAGCGCTGCTCCTCGTCGATGACGAGGAGGCCCAGGTCCTTGAAGGAGACGTCGGCGCCGAGGAGGCGGTGCGTGCCGATGATGACGTCCACCTTGCCTGCCGCGAGGTCCTTCAGGACGCCGCGGATCTCGTCGCCCTCCTTCATGCGCGAGATCGCCTCGATCCGGACCGGATAGCCCTTGAAGCGCTCGCGGAAGGTGCGCTCGTGCTGCGAGGCGAGCACGGTCGTCGGGACGAGCACCGCCACCTGCTTCTTCGAGAGCACCGCCAGCATGGCGGCGCGCATGGCCACCTCGGTCTTGCCGTACCCGACGTCGCCGCAGACGAGCCGGTCCATGGGCGGCTTCGTGCCGGGGGGATGAGGGCCCGGCCGGCTCCGATTCCCGCCCGTCATGTCGGCCAGCACGTCCTCGATCGCGCGCGCCTGGTCGGGCGTCGGCTCGTACGGGAACTCGGCCTCGAACTCGCGGTAGCTCTCGTCCGGCTCCTGGAAGCCGAAGCCGGGGTGGGCCGCCCGCGCCGCGTAGAGGCCGAGCAGCTCCGCCGCCATCTTGAGGAGCTGCTCCTTCACGCGGGCCTTGCGGAGCGCGAAGGAGCTGCCGCCGAGCCGGTCGAGGCGGACCGTCTCGGGGGCCGCGCCGGTGAACTTCTGCACCTGCCTGAGCTTCGAGACGGGCAGGTAGAGCCGGTCGGCGCCGTCGTAGGCGAGGACGAGGAAGTCGCCCTCGACGCCACGGATCTGCATCTTCGTGAGGCCGAGGTAGCGCGCGATCCCGTGCTCGACGTGGACGACGAGGTCGCCCTCGTTGAGGTCGCGGAACGCGGCGGCGAAGGTGTTCTCGAGCCGGGTGGCCCGGGCGCGCTTCTTCACGCGCCGCCCGAAGATCTCCTCGTCGGAGAGGAGCGCGAGCCGCCCCGCGCCATCCACGAAGCCGGCGGAGATGTCGCCCTCGAGGAGGTGCGCGTGGACGGCGGGGTCGTAGAGCTTCGCCGGGTCCGCCAAGGGGCCGGCGTGGACGCGCGAGGCGAAGCGGCGATCCTCGAGGAGGCGCTTCAGGCGGTCGATGGCCGAGCGGGTCGAGCACGCCACGACCGCCGCGAGCCCGCGCTTCCGCCAGTCCTCGAGGCGGCGGGTGAGCGGGGTGAGCGCGCCCTCCTCGCCGTGGGCGCCCTCGATCTCGGCGCGCAGCGCGGAGGTCTCGCCGAAGGCGAAGCGGACGGGCTCCTCGATCCCGAGCCAGACGCGGTGCGTGCGGACGCGCGGATGCGCCCCGAGGCGCGCCTCCACCTCTCCCGGCGAGAGGAAGTGCGCCGAGGGCGGGAGCGCCAGGTCCTCGCGCCGCACCGTCGCCTCGTGCTCGCGCGCGAGCTCCGCGTCGAGCTCGGCGAGCGCGCTCTCGACCGCGTCCACGCCGTCGATCCAGGAGACCACGTCGTCCGGGAGGTAGTCGAAGAGCGTCGCGAGGCCGCTCGGGTGGAAGCCGGGGAGGAGCGCCTCGAGGCCGAAGAAGGGGGTGCCCGCGTCGATCGCGTCGAGCACCTCGCGCACGCGCGAGGTGGGCCGGTTCACCCGCTCGGCGGCGTCGCGCACCGCCTGCTTCGCGGCCTCCTTCCCCTCGTCCGTGAAGAGCGCCTCGCGCGCCGGGCAGAGCACCACCTCGTCCACCTGCCCGAGGGTCCTCTGCCCGTCGGGGTCGAAGGAGCGCGCGCTCTCCACCTCGTCGCCGAAGAGCTCGAGCCGGACCGGCTTCTCGTCGAGCGGGCTCCACACGTCGATGATGCCGCCCCTCACCGCGAACGTCCCCGGATCCTCGACGAGCGGCACCCGCGCGTAGCCGAGCGCGACGAGCTTCGCCGCGAGCGCCTCGCGATCGACGGCGAGGCCCTTGCCGAGGAGCTCCGTGTAGCGCTCGAACACGGCGCGCGGGACCATCCGGCGCGCGAGCGCCCGCGCCGACACCACCACGGCGCGCACCGTCCCGGCGGAGAGGTGCAGGCGCGCGAGCGCCGCCAGCCGCTCCATCTCGAGCCCGCGGTCGGGCGAGAGGTCGTCGTAGGGGAGGACCGGATCGGCCGGGAGGCGCAGCACCGGCGCCGGCCCGTTGCCCTGGGCCGGGAGGAAGAACGCGAGGTCGCGCGCGAGCTCGTCCGCGTCCTCCTCCTCGGCTGCGACGGCGAGGAGGAGCCGCGCCTTGCCGGGGCCGACGAGCTCCCTCGCCACCCATCCGCGCGCAGCGCCCGAGAGGCCGGTCACGTCGGCGACGCGCGCCTCGGCGATCGCCGCGAGGAGCTCCTTCACGGTCGCAGGGGTGCCGGCGTCGTCGGGCGCGGTGGAACGGGAAGCCACGGGAGGCGGCATCTTAAGAGCAGCCGGGGGAGACAGCCAAAAAGGGCACCCGGTCGCGAGCCGTCCTTCGCCGCGCCCGCGCCGCCGAGGTCATAACCCATCCGAGACTTCGGTGGCGCGCCCGCGCCGATCCACGCTGCGCCCAGGTGCCCTTTTCTCAATGTAGCGGCGCACATCGCGCCGCGCTGCGCCCCGCAACTCCTGTCGCAGGATCCGGTTCCTTGATCGCCTGGGTAGCGGTCGCTAGACTCAGCGGCAAGGCGCGACCTCGACAGGTTTCGCTCGACTGCCGATCCGCCATCCATGCATCTCCTCAGGGCCACCCCCGCGATGCTGGTCGCCACGCTCGCCGCCTGCGGCGGGGAGCTCGAGGCGGCGTCGCCGCGCCGGGCCGAGAGCGCGCCGCTCCTCGCGGCGCTGGCGGACCCCGCGGGACCGGCGACCGGCGACCTGCGGAGCGGGCGCCTGCCCGCCGCGCGGGCCCGGCTCGAGGCATCGCTCGCGAGCGACCCGGACACGATCGCGGCGCTCAACGATCTCGCGGTGAGCTACTCGATGGAGGAGCGCTTCGACGCGGCGCGGCAGCTGCTCGACGAGGTGCTCACCCGCGGCGGCGCGCGCGAGCAGCAGGCGGCGCTGGTGAACCTCGGCGAGCTGTACGCCGTCGACGGCTATCTCACGGCCGCGCACGCGCACCTCGCCTCGGCGAAGGCCATCGACGCCTCGCGTCCGGAGCCGGCCTACGCGCTGGCGCTCCTGGCGGACGCGCGCGGCGATCGCGCGGGCGCCGCCGCGGCGCTGCGCGAGGCGCTCGAGTCGGACCGGAGCGGCGCCGCCCGCCGCGAGCTCGCCTTCCTCTATCCCGAGGAGCGGCTCCACCTCGACGCGCTCGTGGCCGACGCCATGGGCGACGCCACCACCGCGGACGCGCGCTGGCGAGAGCTCGCCCGCGGCCGCTTCCAGGCGCTGGCCCAGGCGGCGCAGCGCCATCTCGAGGAGCCGTAAAGGAAGGGACCGAACCACATGGCCTCGGAAGCACCGGGCCTCTCCCAGCGCGCGCGCGAGATCCTCCGCACGCTGGTGCAGGACTACATCCACACCGGCGAGCCGGTCGCGAGCCAGCCGCTCCTCGCGCGGCACGACCTCGACTGCTCGCCGGCGACCGTCCGCAACGTCATGGCCGACCTCGAGGCGCTCGGCTTCCTCGCGAAGCCGCACGCCTCCTCGGGCCGCGTGCCCACCGAAGCCGGCTACCGGCTCTACGTCGACGCGCTCCTCAAGGTGAAGCCGCCGCCGGCGGCGGAGCGCGAGGAGATCGAGCGCGTCACGCACGACGCGCCCGGCGTGGACTCGCTCCTCGAGGGCACCGCGCGGATGCTGCACTCGCTCTCGCACCACGTGGGCGTCGTCACGACGCCGCGGCCGCTCGTCGACCCCGTGCGTCAGATCGAGTTCGTGCGCCTGCGGGAGAACCGGGTCATCGTCGTGTTCGTCTCGGAGGCGGGGCTCGTCACGAACAAGCTCATGCAGCTCGAGGCCGCCCCCGAGCCGGGCGAGCTCGAGCGCGCGGCGAACTACCTGAACGAGAAGCTGCGCGGCGGCCCGCTCGCGACGCTCCGCGAGCGGATCCTCGCCGACATGCGCGAGGACCAGAGCGCGCTCCAGAAGCTCGTCGCGAAGGCGCTCCAGCTCGCGGAGAGGAGCTTCGGCGAGGCGGCGCTCTCGGGGGGCGAGGTGCTCCTGGACGGCGAGGAGAGCTTCCTCGACGCGCCCGAGTTCGCCGACGTGCAGAAGGCGCGCACGCTCCTCCGCGCCTTCGCCGAGAAGGACCGCATCCTGCGCGTGCTCGACCGCGTGCTGCGCGCGCGCGAGGTGCAGATCTTCATCGGCGCCGAGAGCGAGCTCGCGAGCGTGCCGGACGTGTCGGTGGTGGCGGCGCCCTACGGGCGTGGCGACCAGGTGCTCGGGACGCTCGCCGTGATCGGCCCCACCCGGATGAACTACGCCCGCGTCATCCCGCTCGTGGACCTCACCGCGCGCGAGATCTCGCGGGCGCTGTCGGGGAGCGGCGAGGGTTCCTGACCGCGCCCGCGCTTCGGCTTGTTCCGCCGGGCGCCCCTATGACACAATCGCACACCGCGCCGCGGCTCGGCGGCGCCCACTCCCGGCACACGCATGGCACAGGACAGCGACAAGGGCGCCTTCGCCACGGACATCCCCGCCGACGCCATCGCCGACGCGCTCGCGGCGGTGGAGAAGCGCTCCCGGAAGGGCGAGGCCCAGGATCCCGGTGCCCCGGCGGCGCCCCGGAGCGCGGCCGCGGACCCCGCTCCCGTGCCGCTCGCCGGCGAGGAGAGGCTCCGCCTCGAGCTCGAGATGAGCCAGGAGCGGGCGCGCAAGGTCTTCGAGCAGCTCAAGGAGGAGCACGATCGGCTGCTGCGCACGGCGGCCGACCTCGAGAACTACAAGAAGCGGGCGGCGCGCGAGAAGGACGAGGTCCAGCGGCACGGGAACGAGCGGCTGGTGAAGGAGATCCTGCCCGTCCTCGACAGCCTCGAGCGCGCGCTCGCGGCGACGCCGAGCGACGACCCGCTCGCGAGCGGGGTGCAGATGACGAAGCGCCTGCTCGAGGACGCCCTGGCGCGCTTCGGCGTGAAGGGCTTCTCCGCGAAGGGCGAGCGGTTCGATCCGCGCGCGCACGAGGCGCTCATGACGATCGAGACCGCCGACGCCGCGCCCGGCACCGTCATCGAGGAGCAGCAGCGTGGGTTCTACCTCCACGAGCGCCTGATCCGCCCGGCCGCGGTGGTGGTCTCCGCCGCGCCCGCCGCCCCGGCGAGCAGGCCCGGCGGCGGGGAGGCCTGAACGCCGTGGGGGCACCATGGGCAAGGTGATCGGGATCGATCTCGGGACGACGAACTCGTGCGTGGCCGTGATGGAGGGAGGCGACGCGGTCGTCATCCCCAACTCCGAGGGGTCGCGGACGACGCCGTCGATGGTCGCGCTCACCGAGGGCGGCGAGCGCCTCGTCGGCCAGATCGCGAAGCGGCAGGCCATCACCAACCCCGACGCGACCGTCTACGTCGTGAAGCGGCTCATCGGCCGCAAGTTCGAGGAGCGGGAGGTGAAGCGCACCACCTCGCTCGTGCCGTTCCGGATCATCCCGAACGAGAACGGCGATGCCTGGCTCGAGGTGGGATCGAAGCGCTACTCGCCCGCCGAGGTCTCGGCGATGGTCCTCGCCAAGATGAAGCAGACGGCGGAGGACTACCTCGGCGAGCCCGTCACCGAGGCCATCATCACCTGCCCCGCCTACTTCAACGACGCGCAGCGCCAGGCGACCAAGGACGCCGGGCGCATCGCGGGCCTGGACGTGCTCCGCATCATCAACGAGCCCACCGCGGCCGCGCTGGCGTACGGCATCGACAAGCAGCAGGGCGCGTCCGAGAAGATCGCCGTCTACGACCTCGGCGGCGGCACCTTCGACGTCACGATCCTCGAGCTCAACCAGGGCGTCTTCGAGGTGAAGGCGACGAACGGCGACACCTTCCTCGGCGGCGAGGACTTCGACCAGCGCCTCATCGACTGGCTCTCGAAGCGCTTCTTCGAGCAGCACCGCGTGGATCTCAAGAAGGACCGGATGGCGCTGCAGCGGCTGAAGGAGGCCGCCGAGCGCGCCAAGCACGAGCTCAGCTCGGCGACCGAGACGGAGGTGAACCTCCCCTTCATCACCGCCGACGCGACCGGGCCGAAGCACCTCGCCGAGACGATCGACCGCCAGACGCTCGAGCAGCTCGTGGGCGACCTCATCGAGAAGACCATCGAGCCCTGCAAGATCGCGCTCCGGGACGCCGGCCTCACCGCCCAGCACCTCGACACCGTCATCCTGGTCGGCGGCATGACGCGCATGCCGAAGGTGCAGGAGGTGGTGAAGCGCTTCTTCGGGAAGGAGCCGCACAAGGGCGTGAACCCGGACGAGGTCGTCGCCGTCGGCGCGGCCATCCAGGGCGGCGTGATGAAGGGCGAGGTGAAGGACGTCCTCCTCCTCGACGTGACGCCGCTCTCGCTCGGCGTCGAGACCGCCGGCGGCGTGTTCACGAAGATCATCGACAAGAACACGACCGTCCCCTGCAAGAAGGCGCAGGTGTTCTCGACCGCCGTCGACAACCAGCCGCTCGTGTCGGTGCACGTGCTGCAGGGCGAGCGCGAGATGGCGGCCGACAACAAGACGCTCGGGCGCTTCGAGCTCGTCGGCATCCCGCCCGCGCCGCGCGGCGTGCCGCAGATCGAGGTCACCTTCGACATCGACGCGAACGGGCTCGTGCACGTGTCCGCGAAGGACCTCGGCACCGGCAAGAGCCAGCAGATCCGGATCACCGCCAGCTCCGGCCTCAGCGAGGCCGAGATCCAGCGCATGATCAAGGACGCCGACGCGAACCGGATCGACGACAAGAAGAAGAAGGATCTCGCCGACCTCAAGAACAACGCCGAGGGGCTCATCTACACGACCGAGAAGAGCCTCGAGGAGTACTCGAGCGCGCTCAAGCCCCAGGACGTCGACGAGATCAAGGCCGACCTCGAGGTGCTGAAAGCGATCTTGCCCTCGAACGACCCCCCGGCCATCAAGGACGCCCTCGTGCGCCTGGAGGGCAGCGCGTACCGCATCGCCGACGCCATCTACGCGCAGCACGGCGGGAACGAGCAGAACGGCCCCGGGGCATGACCCGGCGTTTGCCAGCGTTCGGGCTTGCGTTACATTGCCTCGCGGCCGGGACGGCCGAGTAGCGCCCCTCGAACCCGCGGATGGACGTGGAAAAGCGCGATTATTACGACATCCTGGGGGTCGGCCGCGAGGCCGACGATCAGGAGCTGAAGAGCGCGTACCGCAAGCTCGCGCACCAGTTCCATCCCGACAAGAATCCCGGGGACAAGGCGTCCGAGGACCGCTTCAAGGAGGCGTCCGAGGCCTACGAGGTCCTCTCCGATCCGGAGAAGCGCGCCCGCTACGACCGGTTCGGCCACGTCAACGGGCAGAACCCCTTCGAGGGGGGCTTCCCGTTCGGCGGCGCCGCCGGCGCCAGCATCAACGACATCTTCGGCGACATCTTCGGGGAGATGTTCGGCGGCGCCCGCCGGCCGCGCAGCCGGCCGCGCGGCTCGGACCTCCGCTACCACCTCGAGCTGTCCTTCGAGGAGGCGGCGTTCGGCACGACGGCGCGCATCCAGATCCCGCGCCCCCGCCGCTGCGCCACCTGCAAGGGCTCCGGCGCGAAGCCGGGGACCCAGCCGCGCACCTGCCCCACGTGCGGCGGCGCCGGAGAGGTCCGCCTCACCCAGGGCTTCTTCTCGATCGCCCGCACCTGCCATCACTGCGGCGGCGCCGGGCGCGTCATCGTCGAGAAGTGCGGCGACTGCGGCGGCGCCGGCATGCAGCGCGAGGAGGCGACGGTCGAGGTGAAGGTCCCGGCCGGCGTCGACACCGGCACCCGGCTCAAGCTCGCCGGCGAGGGCGAGCCCGCGCCGCAGCCGGGCGCGGCGCCGGGCGACCTCTACGTCGTCGTGCAGGTGCGGGAGCACCCCATCTTCCGGCGCGAGGAGACGGAGGTCGTCTGCGAGATGCCCATCAGCTTCACGCAGGCCGCCCTCGGCGCGAGCGTCGACGTGCCCACGCTCGACGGCCCCGTGAACATGAAGATCCCGGCCGGCACCCACTCCGGCAAGGTCTTCCGGCTGCGCGGCAAGGGCATCCCGAGCCTCGGCGGCTCCGGCCGCGGCGACCAGCACGTGCGCGTCCTCGTCGAGACGCCCACCCACCTCACGAAGGAGCAGAAGGAGCTCCTGGAGCGCTTCGCGTCCCTCTCGGGCGAGAAGACGCACCCCCAGAGCCGCAGCTTCTGGGAGAAGGTCGGCGATCTCATCGCGAACAAGGCCCGAGAGTAAGGGTCCACGCGAGGCAAGAGCTGTCGCGCGCCCCGCGCGCGCAGTAGAAGGTTCCCATGCGCACGCTGCCCCGCGTCGTCCTCGCCGTCTCCGCGCTCCTCGTCGCCTGCCCGAAGCGGGTGGTGACCGTCAACGGACAGGAGATGAGCGAGGAGGCGGCGAGCGTCGAGGCGCAGCGCGAGCTCGCGCAGTTCCGCGTCGAGGCGGCGTCGCAGCCGCCGGAGGTGGCGGCGGAACGGTTCGAGGCCATCGCCGCGCGCTTCGGCGACGCGCCGGCCTCGGCCGAGGCGCTCTACGAGGCGGGCGTGCGCTGGCGGCAGGCGAGGCGGCCCGACCGGGCGCGGGCGGCGCTCTCGCGGCTCCTCACGCGCTTTCCCCTCTCGCCGCGCGCGGGCGAGGCGAAGTACCAGCTCGCGCTCGCCGACGGCGAGGCCGGGCGGCCCAAGGACGAGCTCGCGAGCCTCGGCTCGCTCTACGACAAGCTCCCGGCCCTGGAGCGCTTCGACGCGGCGCGCGAGGCGGCCCGCGCGGCGGAGGCGGCGCACGCCTGGGCTCAGGCGACGCGGTGGCGGGCCGAGGCGGCGCGCCAGAGCGAGGGCGAGGCGCGGGCGGCCGAGCTCGCGAAGGCCATCGAGCACGTCGACGGCGACCTCACCTTCCTCGAGGTGGCGAAGCTGAAGGAGGAGCTGCCGCCCGACTCGCCCATCCTGCCCGCGGCGGCCATGAAGCTCGCACGCATCCAGCTCCACCTCCATGAGGAGGACGCTGCGGAGCGCTCGGCGCGCGAGGTGGCGGAGCGCTGGCCCGACTCCCCCTTCGCGCAGGACGCGCGCGCGCTCGTCGATCGCCTCTCTCGCCGCGCCCAGGTGAACGCGCGCACGCTCGGGGTCGCGGTCCCGCTCTCCGGGAAGCTCAAGCCCTGGGGCGAGGCCATCCTGCAAGGCGTCGCGCTCGCGCTCGGCGAGGGGAGCGGCTTCAAGATCGTGGTGAAGGACACGCGCGGCGAGCCGGAGGGCGCGCAGGCGGCGCTCGAGGAGCTCGCCGCCGGCGAGGGCGCCATCGCCGCGCTCGGCGGCGTCGTGAACGCCGAGGCGCCGCGCGCGGCCAGCGCGGCCCAGGAGCAGGGGCTGCCCTTCGTCTCGCTGGCCCGGCTCGAGGGCGTGACGCAGGCGGGCGCGTTCGTGTTCCAGAACATGCTCACCGCGGAGGCGCAGGCGAAGGCGCTCGTGGAGCTCGCGATGGCGCGCCGCGGGATGCGCCGCTTCGCGCTCCTCTACCCGCAGATCCAGTACGGGCAGGAGCTCGCCACCGCGTTCTGGGACGAGGTGGACGCGCGCGGCGGCGAGGTGCGCGGGGCCGAGACCTACGAGCACGACCGCACCACCTTCGCGCCCATCGTGAAGAGCATGGTGGGGAAGCTCTGGCTCGACGAGCGGCAGGACTACGTCGACCAGGTGAAGGAGATCGTGAAGGACGAGAAGGACCCGTACCGGCGCCGCAAGGCGATCGAGAAGCTGCGCGACCGCCTCTCGCCCGTGACCGACTTCGACGCCCTCTTCATCCCCGACTTCGCGAAGAACGTGGCGCTCATCGCGCCGGCGCTCGCGGTCGAGGACGTGGTGACGCAGACGTGCGATCCGAAGGAGGTGGAGCGCATCCGGAAGACCACCGGCCGGGAGGACCTGAGGCCCGTGCAGCTCCTCGGGGCGAACGGCTGGGACGATCCGGCCCTGGTCGAGAAGGCCGGCAAGTACGTCGAGTGCGCCATCTTCGTGGACGGCTTCTACGCCACCTCCCAGCGGCCCGAGACGAAGGCCTTCGTGACCGCGTTCCAGGCGAAGTACGGTCACCTGCCCTCCATCCTCGAGGCGAGCGCCTACGACGCGGCCCTCATGATCCGGCGCGCGCTGGAGGCGGGCGCGACCACCCGCGAGGCGCTGCGCGACCAGCTCTCGTCCCTGAAGGGCTTCCCCGGCGCGACCGGCGTCCTCGCGTTCGACCAGCGCCGCGCCGTCGTGAAGCCGCTCTTCTTCCTCATGGTGGAGAAGGGCGCCGTCCGCGAGCTGGCCCCCCAGGAGCTCGCCGCGACGGGCGCCGGCGGGATGTAGGGATCTCGCGGGCGGAGCGCCGCCACCAGCCCTACATTGAGTGCCACCATGGCCGACGCCCTGGCGCGCGCGCGCACCTGGACCCGGGTCCCCTACCTCAACGTCGCGCTCTTCGTCGCCACCGTGCTCTCGACGCTCCGTGCCGGCGCCTCGCAGAGCTCCTTCCGGCTGCCGATCGTGGGCGGCGGCGCCCTCGCCCAGGCGGTGGCGCAGGCGGGCGCGATGGTCGCCGCCGGGCTGCCCTTCGCCGCCGCGCTCATCGGGATCCTGCTCTGCCACGAGATGGGGCACTACCTGCTCGCGCGCGCCTACCGCGTCGACTCGACGCTGCCCTTCTTCATCCCGGTGCCCATCGGCCCGGTCGGCACCTTCGGCGCGGTCATCCGGATCCGCTCCGCGCTGCCCAGCAAGCGGGCCACGCTCGACATCGGCGCCGCCGGCCCCTTCGCCGGCTTCGCGGTGGCGGTCCCGCTCTACGCCTGGGGGCTCGCCCACTCCGAGGTGCGCGCCGTGGGCGACGCGGTGCTCGAGACGACCAACACCGGCGCCCTCGCCATGGTGCGCGCGCTCGTGCGCTACCTGTCCACCCACGAGGCCGCCCCCGTCTCCGGCTACCAGCACTTCGGAGACAGCCTGGTGACGTGGGCGGTGCAGCGGCTGGTGGTGGGGCGGCTCCCGCCCGGCACGGACGTCTTCCTCCACCCGGTCGCCTACGCCGCCTGGTTCGGCTTCTTCGTGACCGCGCTGAACCTCATCCCCATCGGCCAGCTCGACGGCGGCCACGTGACCTACGCGCTCCTCGGGCGGCGCGGCGCGCGCGCCTTCTCGCGGATCGTCTCGTGGGGACTGCTCCTGGCGGGCCTCTTCCTGTGCTGGAACTGGCTCCTGTGGTGGGCGGTGACGCGCTTCCTCGTCGGCGACGGCCACCCGCCCGCGCTCGACGAGGCGCCGCTCGGCCCGGGGCGCAGGGTCTTCGCGCTCGCCTCGCTCCTCCTCTTCGCCGCGACGTTCATCCCGGTCCCGATTTCGCTGTAGGCGCCGCCGCGGGTACACTCGGCGGCTCGATGGACCCGAGCGAGATCGAGGCGGCCTGGGCCGACGTGACGGCGCGCTGGGGCGACGACGGCGCGGCGAGCCTCGCGGCGGTGGGGTGGGCGCTGCTCAGGCTCTCGCGCGCGGCGGGGCACCCGTGACGACCGCGCCGATCGACGCGGTCCTCGGCCCCGACGGCGCCCTCGCCCGCTCGCTGCCCGGCTACGAGCACCGGCGCGATCAGCTCGCCATGGCGCGCGAGGTGGGGCGCGCGCTGGAGGAGCGGCGCTACCTCGTCGTCGAGGCGGGCACCGGCACCGGCAAGACGCTCGCCTACCTCGTCCCGGCCGCGCTCTCCGGCCGCAAGGTCATCGTCTCCACCGCCACGAAGACGCTGCAGGAGCAGATCTGGACGAAGGACCTCCCGCTCCTCGCGGAGCGGGCCGGGCTCGACATCTCGGCGGCGTACCTCAAGGGCCGGGCCAACTACTACTGCCTCGCGCGCGGCGCCAAGTTCGCCGAGAGCCCTACCTTCCCGACCCGCGGCGAGGCGGCGCTCTTTCCGCGCGTCGAGGAGTGGGTGCGGCACACCGAGACCGGCGACCGCAGCGAGATCGACCTCCCCGACCAGTACGGCGCCTGGCGCGAGCTGTCCGCCTCGGGCGAGACCTGCCTCGGGAAGGACTGCGACCGCTACGAGGAGTGCTTCGTCACGCTCGCCCGGGCGCGGGCTGCGCAGGCGGACCTCGTGCTCGTGAACCACCACCTCTTCTTCGCCGACCTCGCCATGCGCACCTCGCGCGCGGGCGTCGAGGTGCTGCCGTCGTACGACGCGGTCGTCTTCGACGAGGCGCACGCGCTCGAGGACGTGGCGACCGAGTACTTCGGGCTGACCGTGTCGTCGTACCGGATCGAGGAGCTCGCGCGCGACGCCCAGCGCGCGGTGGCGGACCGGCCCGATCTGCAGAAGCTCGTGAAGGAGCGGACGGGCGAGCTCGCCAAGGCGGGGGAGCGGTTCTTCGCGGGCGTGGCGGCGCAGCTCAGGGGAGGGAGCATGGGTCGCCGGCCCTCTCCCCGGCCCTCGGCGTCGCAGGGCGAGGGGGATGCGCGGGTGACGCTCACGCAGCGCATGCTCGCGCCGTGCGCCCATGATCAGGGCCGGCTCGACGCCGCGCTCGAGGACGTGCGCGAGCTGTTCATCGAGGCCGAGAGCGCGCCGCTCGCCGCGATCGCGCGCCGGGCGGCGGAGCTGCGGGTCGAGCTCGAGGCGGTCACGGCGCTGAAGGAGCCGTCGCGCGTCTACTTCGGCGAGGCGCGCGGGCGCGGCGTCTTCCTGCGCGCGGCGCCCGTCAACGTGGCCGAGGAGCTCGTCGAGCGCCTCTACCGACGCGTCGACACGGTGGTGTTCACGAGCGCCACGCTCGCCGCCGCCGGCCGGCTCGACTACTTCCGGCGCGAGGTGGGGCTCGCGCCCGAGTTCGACGTCGCTGAGGCGATCTTCGCGGGCCCCTTCGACTACCGGGAGCAGGCGGCGCTGGTGGTCCCGGGCGGCCTCCCGGAGCCCGCCGACCCGGGCTTCTTCCGCGCCGCGGCGGAGGCGGTGCGCGAGCTGGTGGCGGTGACGGAGGGACGCGCCTTCGTGCTCTCCACGAGCGTCCGCGGCATGACCGCCCTGCGCGACGCGCTCGACGACCTGCCCTACTTGCTCCTCTTGCAGGGCGAGCGCCCGAAGGGGAAGCTCCTGGAGGCGTTCCGCGAGGAGCCGTCGGTGCTCTTCGCGACGCAGAGCTTCTGGGAGGGCGTCGACGTCCCCGGCGACGCGCTCTCGCTCGTCGTCATCGACAAGCTGCCCTTCTCGCCGCCCAACGACCCGGTGGTCGCGGCCCGCGTCCGTGCCCTCGAGGCGGAGGGCCGGGACGCCTTCGCGGAGCTGTCGGTGCCGGCGGCGGCGCTCGCGCTGAAGCAGGGCTTCGGGCGCCTCATCCGCGCGCGGAGCGATCGCGGGCTCGTGGCCGTGCTCGACCGGCGCCTCCTCACGAAGGGCTACGGCCGCGCCTTCCTCGCGACGCTGCCGCCGGCGCCGCTCCTGCGCTCCATCGACGAGGCGCGGTGCTGGTGGGGTCGCGCGCCGCGCAAGAGCTAGCTGTTCGAGGCGCGGTGCGCGCGCGGCGACAGCGAGGCGTCGACCGCCTCGATCTCCAGCGCGGGCAGCCGGATGGTGAAGGTCGAGCCGGCGCCGACCGCCGTCGAGACGTCGATGGAGCCGCCGTGCGCGAGCACGATGTTGCGCGCCAGCGAGAGCCCGAGCCCGGTGCCCTCGCCCGGCGCCTTCGTCGTGAAGAAGGGCTCGAACAAGCGCTTGACGTGCGCCGGCGCGATGCCCTTCCCCGTGTCGGAGACGCGGACGACGGCCGAGCCGCCCTCGCGCTTCAG
Organism: Anaeromyxobacteraceae bacterium; assembly: GCA_036395165.1. Taxonomy (GTDB): domain Bacteria; phylum Myxococcota; class Myxococcia; order Myxococcales; family Anaeromyxobacteraceae; genus Anaeromyxobacter_A. Next base: position 29,557 of record DASWDS010000299.1, read on the forward strand.
CGCGACCGCGATCTTGTTGGGCCGCCGCTCCTCGCGCGCCTGGATCGCGTTCACGACGAGGTTCAGGACGACGTCCACGAGCTCTCCGCGGTGCCCCATCACCCACAGCCCCGGCTCCATGTCCACGTGCGCGTTCGCGGCGCGGAGGTCCTGCGCTGCCGTGCGCACGACCGCCTCGATGATGTCGCCGAGCGCCACCGGCTGGACGGGCTCCCCGGTCTGGTCGCGGCGCGCCAGCGAGCGGAGGTTCGTCACGATCTGCCGGATGCGCTCCATCCCGGTGAGGCTCTCGGCGATGGCGTTGTGCGACTCCCGGCGGGCGAAGGCGACCTCGGGCTTCTGCAGGAGGGCGCTCACGCGCTCGGCGCGCCCCGATTCGAGCGCGATCGCGGTGAGCTCCGAGAACGCGCTCTCGTACCCGTCCACGTACCGCTTCAGCTCGGTGAGGTTGGAGGTGACGAAGGCCGTCGGGTTGTTGATCTCGTGCGCGACGCCGGAGGCGAGGACGCCCACCGCGGCGAGCTTGTCCGACTGGACGAGCCGCGCGTAGAGGCGCCGCTGCTCGCCCACGTCTCGCGCCACGCGGATGAGGCGGTCCTCGAGCCGGGAGACGGTGACCTCGAAGAGCGTGTCGAAGACGGGGTCCTCGATCTCGATGAGCCCGTCGGCCTCGCCCGACCACCAGCGGTCCGGGTGGCCTGCCAGGAGCGACTCGAGGCGGCGGCCGGCGAGCTCGTGCGGGCGCGTCGCGAGCGCCTTCGCAAAGGCGCGGTTCGTGCGCGTCACGACGCCCTGGAGATCGGTGATGATCACCATCTCGTTGAGGTTGTCGAAGGTCGCTTCCCACTCGAGGCGCACCTTCTCGGAGTGGGCGAGGAGGGTCCGGAGCTGCGCCTCCGCGCGCTCGCGCAGCTGGTGGAGGTAGCCCGAGATGATCGAGACCGTGACGATGACGCCCGACTCGATCGCCCAGCGCGCGATGACGCCGTGGGTGAGCCGGGCGGCGTCGAGATCGAGGGCGAAGGCGTCGGCGATGACGAGCGACGCGCACGCCCACATGCCCACCACCGCGACCTCGCCCGTGCGGGGCAGCACCACCGCGGCGCCCACCACGCCGACGAGGACGCCGTAGCGGAGCGGGCTCCCCGGATCGTGGTGCAGCACGATCATGATGACCGGGATCGAGACGACCAGCGCCGACTCGAACCGCGCCCAGCGCAGGAGCGCCCGCACCTTGTACTTGCGCGAGAGCAGGACGGAGTAGACGCCGTTCGCGGCGAGCAGGCCGGCGCCGATGATGATGGCGCTCCACGGCGCCCGCCGCCCGAGCAGCAGGTCGCTCGCGAGATCGACGGCGACGAAGATCGGGACGATGAGCCAGCGCAACCGGAGCAGCCATTGCAGGCGCTCCGAGATGTCCGCCTCGCTCGGCGCGCTGTGCGCAGCGTACGGCGATTGCGAGGTCAAGAGGTCCATGTGTCGGTGGTCCGAAGGGGGAACCGAACGGGTCCTGCACGCGAGATGCCATATCACGGCGAGCGGTCCGCTCGCCTTCGACAGCGGGGAGCTCGCACACCAGCGCCGATGCCACCATTCCACACCGCCGCTCGAAATGCGTCAAATCCGGGCCCGACGGCACGGCGTACCGCGGCGCGAAGCCTCCCAGGCGGCGGCCTCGCGAGGTCCCCGGAGAGCCGCGGCGGTTCGGGCGAGGCGCCGCGTCCCTGGGACCTCTGCCCCATGTCATGGGGGAAAAGGCCGAGCTGCTGGCGCGGTAGCTCGAGATCGTGACGCCTGCCTGCTTCGGTGGTCGTCCCCGCCGTTGCTGGATCTATCCCTTGACCACGGGCTAGACTCGGCAGCGCGAGGACGAATGGTCGCTTTCAACAACGAGTCGCGCGAGATCGCGCTGAAGGTCGTCTACTACGGGCCAGCGCTGTCCGGAAAGACGACGAACCTCCAGTCGCTCTTCCAGAAGATCGATCCCAAGGTGCGCGGGCGGCTCATGACGCTCGACACCAAGGACGACCGGACGCTGTTCTTCGACATGATGCCGGTCTTCTTCAAGAGCGCGTCCGGCGTGAAGGTGAAGCTGAAGCTGTACACGGTGCCCGGACAGGTGATGCACGAGTCGACGCGGCGCATCGTGCTCCAGGGCACCGACGCGATCGCCTTCGTCGCCGACGGCCGGCGCTCCGAGGCGGCGGCGACGCTCGCTTACTGGGACAACATGCTGAAGAACCTGGAGGCGAACGGGCTCGACCCGCGCGTCCTGCCCATCGTCGTCCAGATGAACAAGCGCGACCTCCCGGACGCGCGCGGCGACGCCGAGCTCCAGGACCTCATGCAGGTCGTGAAGCCGGTGGTCCTGCCGGCGGTCGCGATCCGGGGCGAGGGCGTCGTCGAGACGCTCCACGCGCTCCTCATGCTGACCTACCGCTCGCTCGACCACCGCGTCGGGCTCGAGCGCAACTGGCACATCTCGGAGCGCGAGTTCCTCAGCCAGATCTTCTCGCACGTCGACCTGCGCGGGACCCGCCTCGAGGCGGCCGGGGTGGGAGCGGCGCGATGAGCGGGCTGCCCCCGTCGGTCCTCCAGCAAGAGGTTTCGCTGGGCGATCTCCTCGACGTGAAGTCGTTCACGGAGGTCTGCCAGTCGTTCGCCGAGCTGTACCGGGTGGGCCTCAAGGTGTTCGACGCGGAGGGCAACAAGCTCGTCGACGTGAAGGTCGGCAACGCCGACTTCTGCGGCTACATCTGGCAGAAGCCGGACGGGCGCGCGCAGTGCGTCGCGACGGTGCAGCGCGTCAAGGGCGAGAGCGTGCCGGAGGAGGCGAAGGCCACCGCCTTCGACTGCTTCTCCGGGTGCCGCTACGTCGTCCAGCCGGTGGTGTACGAGGGCGACGCGATCGGGCGCATCGTCTTCGGCCCGTTCGTGCCGGACGACCTCGTCCAGCTGCCGCGCACGCTCACCTCGATCTCGCCCGACTTCGACGCCAGCGCCGCCGCGTCCTACATGCAGAAGATCCGCCGCGTGCCGCTGGCGACGGCGGAGAAGATCCTCCGGCACTTCGCCGAGATCCTGGACGTGCTCGTCTTCAGCGGGCACAAGAACCTGCTCACCGCGCGCCTGCACATCGAGGCGGTGCAGGAGAGCTACCGCGAGCTGCAGGAGAAGAACCGCCTGCTCGAGGACAGCTTCGGCAAGCTGAAGGAGCTCGACCGCCTCAAGTCGAACTTCCTCGCCACGATGAGCCACGAGCTGCGCACGCCGCTCACGAGCGTCATCGGCTACTCGGAGATGATGCTGGAGGGGCTCGGCGGGCCGCTCACCGCGGAGCAGCGCGAGTACCTCGGCATCATCATGGAGAAGGGCGAGAACCTGCTCCAGCTCATCACCTCCATCCTCGACATCACCAAGATCGAGGCGGGCCGGGTGCGGCTCGTCCTCTCCGAGGTGGAGCTCGGGCACCTCATCCGCGACGCCGTCTCGACGGTGCTGCCGCACGCGCGCAAGAAGGGCCTCACCCTCCACTGCGACCCGACGGCGGCGGGCATGCCCAAGGTCCACGCCGACCGCGAGAAGGTCCGGCAGTGCCTCATCAACCTCGTCTCGAACGCGGTCAAGTTCACGCCCTCGGGCGGGACCGTCACGGTCGGCGCGAAGGAGCTGCCCGGCGACCGTATCGCGCTCTACGTCACCGACACCGGCATCGGCATCTCCGAGGACCACCTCGCCAGGGTGTGGGACGTCTTCTACCAGGTGGACGGCTCGTCCACGCGCGAGTACGGAGGCGCCGGGCTCGGCCTCGCCATCGTGAAGAGCTTCGTCGAGGCGCACGGCGGCGAGGTGGAGGTCCATTCGACTCCGAACGGCGGCTCGACTTTCTCCATGGTGTTCCCCCGCCGCGCCGCCACCGCGGCGGTGGTCGGGCGCGCCCCGCCGACGGCGCAGAGCGCGATCAGCTGAGCCGCCCGCCGCGCGGTGCTAACTTCGGGGCGAACGTGGCCCTGACCGAATTCGAGCTCATCGACCTCTTCACGCGCGGAGCGCCGCGCGGCGGAGAGGGCGTCGTGGTCGGGATCGGCGACGACGCCGCGGTGCTGCGGCCGCCGCGCGGCGAGGACCTCGTCGCGACGGTGGACGCGGTCGTGGAGGGCGTCCACTTCGACCGCCGCTTCGCCCCGGAGGACGTGGGCTGGAAGGCGCTCGCGGTGAACCTCTCCGACCTGGCGGCGATGGGCGCGCGGCCGCTCTGGGCGCTCTGCGCGCTCGCGACCCCGCGCGGAGAGCGGCCCGCGCGCCTCGCCCGCGTCGGCCGCGGCCTCGCCGCCTGCGCTCGCGCGCACGGCGTGGCGCTCGCCGGCGGGAACGTCACGCGGGCCCGCGACCTGTCGCTCACGGTGACCGTGGTGGGGAGCGTGCCGCGCGGGCGGGCGCTCACCCGCGCCGGGGCGCGCGCCGGCGATCGCCTGTTCGTGTCCGGCGCGCTCGGCGAGGCGGCGCTCGGCCTGCGCGCCGGGGCCGACCGGAAGGCCGTCGCGCGCCAGCGCCGGCCGGAGCCGCGCCTCGCGCTCGGGCGCGCGCTCTCGCGCGTCGCGACCGCGTGCCTCGACGTGTCGGACGGCCTCGTACAGGACCTCGGCCACCTCTGCCGCGCCTCGGGCGTCGGAGCGGAGGTGCGGCTCGATCGGCTCCCGGCGCGTTCCCTCCCCGACGCGCTCGCCGGTGGCGAGGACTACGAGCTCCTCTTCACCGTGCCGCCGTCGCGCCTCGGCGCGCTCGCGCGCGCGACGCGCGGCGCGGGTGTGCCCGTCACCGACATCGGCGAGGTCGTCGCACGGCGCGGCGTGCGCGTCCTCGACGGCGCCGGGCGGCCGTACCGCGTCCGCAGGGCAGGCCACGACCACCTGCGCTGATCGGGACGACCGTCGACGGCGGTGGGGTCGCCGCTTGGACTTCGGGTGCGCGAGCACGTAGGATCCGCGAGGTCGCGGCGGCGGGGAAGCGCGCGCGGATCCAAGCGAGGACATCTTTGGCGCGAAGCACTCGAGACGAACGGCTGGCCTCCACGCGCCCCTCCGCGCGCTGGACCGACAGCGCGCCGCACCTCGTCGCGGTGCGCGGGCGCGCCGCGGAGGGGATGGCGCGATCGCCCGCGGTCCACGGCGGCCTCACCGTCTCGTGGCAGAGCAAGATCCTGCTCTCGTACGTCGTGGTCGGCACCGTGCTGCTCTTCGCGGTGCCGCTCATCTCGGAGCACGCCCGGCCGCGCATCCTCGCAGGGCCCCTCGTCATCGCGCTCACCGTCGCCATGGGCTGGGGGCTCACGACGGCGCTCGCCCGGGCGAGCCGCCTCGCGCGCCTCAAGGAGTCCGCGGTGGAGATCAGCCGCGGCGACCTCTCGAAGCCGCTCGTCCCCGACGCGAGCGCGCACGTGCGCGACGAGATCGACGACCTCACCCTCTCCATCGCCACCATGCAGGAGAACCTGCGCGACCTCGTCTCCCGCATCCAGCGCACCGCCCAGTCGGTGGCGGAGAGCGCGAACGAGCTGTCGTCGTCCGCCGAGGACGTGAACGCCTCCACCGACGAGGTGGCGCACTCGATGGAGAAGATCGCGAGCGGCGCCGAGGAGCAGAGCTCGCTCGTGGAGCTCGCGTCGAAGGTGATCGGCGACATCGCAGCCTCCATCGAGCGCACGGCGCGCAGCGCCGAGGAGGCGGCGCGCGCCTCGGCCGAGACGAGCTCCGCCGCGGCCTCCGGCGGCGACGCGGCGCGGCTCGCCGGCGAGAAGGTGAAGCGCGTCTTCGCCCGCATCGAGGCGGCGAGCGAGCAGGTGTTCGCGTTCGGCGAGCGCACCAAGGCCATCTCGAAGATCGTCGAGGCCATCACGCTCGTCGCGCAGCAGACGAACCTGCTCGCGCTCAACGCCACCATCGAGGCGGCGCGCGCCGGCGAGTACGGCCGCGGCTTCGCGGTGGTCGCCGACGAGGTGCGCAAGCTCGCCGAGAGCGCGGGCCGCTCCGCCGAGCAGATCTCGAGCCTCGCCACCGACATCTCGGGCCGGGCCACCGCGGTCGTCCACACCATGAAGGAGTCGGTCTCCGTCCTCGGCGAGGGGCGCGAGGATCTCAACGCCATCATCCGGGCGCTGGAGGAGATCTCGAACATCGCCAGCACCGGCGCCGACAAGGTGGGCGTCATCAGCCAGTCGGCGCGCGACCAGCTCAAGGGCTCGGCCGAGATGGTGCAGGCGATGGACCACATCTCCGACGTGGCCACCTCCAACGCCAAGGCGACCGAGCAGGTGAGCAAGGTCACCTCCGAGCAGACCGCGGCCGTGGCGCAGATGGCGACCGCGGCGCAGGAGCTCTCGAACCTCTCCCTCGAGCTGCAGACGGTCGTCTCGCGCTTCCGGCTCGGGTCCGCTCGTGACTGATGGGGAGCCAGCAGGGCAACCGCCGGACCAGCCTGCGCCGGCGGTAGCTCCTGGGCGGCCTCCCGACGTCGAGAGCGCGACCGCGCCCGCGGCGGTGCGGATGGTGCTCTTCAAGGCCGGCGGCGAGCGCTTTGCCCTGCCGCTCGAGACTGTGCGCGAGGTGGTCGTCCCGCAGCCGCCCTTCGCGCGGGTGCCGCGCGCGGCCCCCGCCGTCCGCGGCGCCATGAACCTGCGCGGCCGGGTGGTGGCGGTGGTGGAGCTGGCGCCGCTCCTCGGGCTCCCCTCCGACGCGCTCGGGCCGTCGCAGGGGCACGTCCTCGTGCTCGATCGCGACCGGCGCGCGCTCGGGCTCCTGGTCTCCTCCGTGCTGGGAGTCGAGTCGGTCGCCGTCGAGCCGGGGACGGCCTCGCGCCAGCCGGGCGATCCCGGCCGCGGGGTGGCCGAGGTGGGCGGCGCCGCACTCACCGTCCTCGACGCGGATGCGCTCGACGCCCGCGCCGCGGCGCTGTTCCAGGGTGCGTGAACGTGCGCTCCCGCGCCTTGTGACCCCCTCGACGGGGGTGATAGGTTCCACCGAGCCGCCGGCTCTGGCCGGCCTCGGGGGAGGGTCGGAAGCTCATGTCGAAGAGAGTCCTCATCGTCGACGATGCCATCTTCATGCGCAACATGATCAAGGACATCTTCTCGGGCGGCGGCTTCGAGGTGGTCGGCGAGGCGTCGAACGGCCTCGAGGCGGTCGAGAAGTTCCGGGAGCTCAGGCCCGACCTCACCACGATGGACATCGTGATGCCGTTCAAGAGCGGCATCGAGGCGACCCGCGAGATCGTGAAGCACGATCCCAAGGCCGTCATCGTGATGTGCAGCGCGCTCGGGCAGGAGTCGCTCGTGATGGAGGCGATCGAGGCGGGCGCGAGCGACTTCATCGTGAAGCCCTTCAAGTCCGAGGACGTCCTGTCGGTGGTGAAGAAGGTCCTCGGCGACACGTGATCGGCACGCGAGCGAAGCGAGCGCGCCGGGGCGCCGCCGAGGAAGCGGCGAACGCCGCGGTCGACGGCGCACGGGACCCGGCCAGCCGGGTGGGGCCCCGGCGAGCTTAGCTCGACGGGGCGGGGGCGCAGCCCCCGTTCAGAATGATGACCCTGGAGATGACCAAATACCTCGGGCTGTTCGTGTCCGAGGCCGGGGATCACCTCGCGAAGCTCGGGGCGGAGCTGGTGCGGCTCGAGGGCGCCGCCCGCGACGGCGCCGACACGCAGCCCATCGTGGACGGGCTCTTCCGGCACGCACATAGCGTGAAGGGCATGTCGGCCTCGATGCAGCTCGAGGGCATCGCCGCGCTGGCGCACCACACCGAGGACCTCGTCGACGTCTTTCGGCGCCGCGCCGCCGTCCCGGACGCCG
>DASWDS010000300.1:0-2268 GCA_036395165.1 Anaeromyxobacteraceae bacterium
GCGCCGCCGCCGCCCGTGCCCGTCCCCTTGAGGCCGAGGCCGCCCACGCCCTGGCTGTCGCCCACCACCGGCCCGTACATGTTGCCGATGGCGCCCTTGAGGTCGCCCCCCAGGCCGCCCTGGCCGAAGACGGTGGACAGGCCGCCCGCGCCCTTGCCCTTGCCGAGCGCGGCGAGGAGGCCGGAGTTCTTCACCAGCTCCTTCGCGTTCGGGTCGATGGCGCGCGGCGCCGAGCGGCCGTTCGTCTTGGGGGCGTCCTTCTTCCCCATCTGGCCCTCGGTGCCCTTGTGCTTCTCGGCCATCTCGCCGGGCTGCTCCTTGGAGAGGTCCTTCTTCAGCTTCTCCAGGTACTTGTTGACCTTGGGCTGCTCCTCCGGCGCCTTCATGACGAACTTCGCCATGCGCTGCTGGCCCTTCGCGAGGTCGTCCTGGACGAGGTCGACGTCGCGCGTGGTCGTCTTCGCGGCGACGATGAAGCCGCCCTGCAGGAAGAGGAGCACGAGGCAGAGGTTCAGGTAGCGGTAGTCGATCCCCTCCCACCAGGGCACGACGGCGGGCTTGGGCGGCCGCTTGAAGCGCGCCTCGACGCGCAGCCCGCTGCCGAGCTCGCCGCGGACGGCGCCCGCGCGCGGGACCGCCACCGAGTAGGCGCCCTCGACGACGTCGTCCGGCGACGCGGCGCGTGCCTTCACCAGCTCGGCGAAGGTCCGCACCTGGCCCTTGTCGTCGTTCGAGACCAGGCCGCCGGTCATCCCGCGCGCGAAGAGGAAGCGGTACTCGCCGCCCTCGTAGCGCAGGATGGGGAAGGCCGCCAGCGGGAGATCCGGACCCGAGAGGCGGAAGTGGCAGCGCGGGCCCTCGCCCACCAGCACCGGGTGCTTCGGCTCGACGAAGGTGCCCGCGTCGAGCAGGGTGTCGCCCCAGAGGACGCGCACCTCGACGCCCGCGTCGGGCGCGCCTTCCTCGATCGGCTCCTCGTCGATGGAGCGGACCGGGCGCGCCACCGCCATGGCGGGCCGGCGTGCGCGCACCGGCGCCTTGGCTCGGGCCGGCGCGCGTGCGGGCGCGATGGCGACGGCGGCGCTCCCCGCGAGGATGGGCTGCTCGTGACCGTTCACGAACCCGTTCAGGCCAGCGTGGCCGTTCTGGCCGTTCTGGCCGCTCGAGTGGGAGTGGCCGTTCTGCGGTCCCGGCGCGACGGCGGCGACCGGCACGTCGAGCGCGCGGTTCACATGCGGCGCGGCGACGGTCTCGTCGGCCCCCTCGAGGACGATGCGCAGGCCGCCCAGCTTGATCTCGTCGCCGTGGCGCAGCGGGCCCTTCGAGACGCGCTTGCCGTTGACGAAGGTCCCTTCGGCGCTCCCCATGTCGATGATCGAGATGTGGCCGTCCTGGCCCACCTCGATGACGGAGTGGATGCGCGAGATCCGGTCGTCCTCCAGGCAGAGGTGCGCCGACGACAGCCGGCCGATCTTGATGATGTCGCGGGTGAACCGTTCGGTGCGGACGAGCTCCTCGCCGCGGTACACCTTCAATGTGACTGAGGTCGGCATCGGGTCTCGCGTTTCGGCTCACATGTCGGCGGCAGCCTGCTTCACCTTGTCGCGCCAGTCTTCACGGATCTTGATCAGGTTCGAGTGATTCACCCGCTTGCGGGCCTCGACGTACTCTCCATCCGGGCGGGTCAGGTCGCCCTGGATGGTGTCGTCATCGAAGTTGATGACGGTCTTCTTCTCGTACTCGACCCGGGGCTCGGGCGGCTTCTTGGCCTCCTGGGCAGAGCCTGCCAGGGGAAGCACGAGCGCCGCGAGGAGAAACCGCTTTCGCATCGACGTTCCTTCTCTTTGTGAAACGGAGCTTAACACCCTGCTCTCGCGCCGAGAAAGCAACCCACGTGCTCGCTTCTCTCACCTTGTAGGGGCAGGTCCGCCCCGGGAGCCGGACGGCGCCTCGGCCGCTCGCGGTGCGGCCTGGGTCTCGCTGCCCGTGGCCGTGGCGGGCCTCGTCTCGTTCGGGGCAGCGCCCTTCTTCGCCGCCTGGCGCTCCGCCTCCGCCTTCATCTCGCGCGCGGCCTCCTCCGCCTGCTTGTTGGCCGCCATGATCTGCTCGCACTCTCGCTGGAGCCGCATCGCCGGGCCTTCGCTCGCGGCCGCGGGCCCGGCCGAGACGACGTAGCGCTTGAGCTCGACGAGGGCGGGCTCGCACTGGTCCTTCGACTTCATGAGGGCGACGCCGCGCGCGAGATGGACCTCCGGCAGCTTCCCCCCG
>DASWDS010000301.1:0-9780 GCA_036395165.1 Anaeromyxobacteraceae bacterium
CCCTGGCGCGCCTTCTCGAGCGCCTCCGCGCCATCCGCGGCGGTGTCGACGGCGAAGCCGCGGTGCTCGAGCGCGCGCTGCGCCAGGAGCCGGATGGCGGGCTCGTCGTCCACGACGAGGATGCGGCGCGGCCCGGCGCGCACCGAGACTGCGTGCACCACCTCGCCCTCGCCCGTGACGTCCGCCACCTCGATCTCCGGCTCCACGTCCTCGGAGAGGAGGTCGTCCGGAGAGAGCTCCGGGAGGTCCTCGACGTCCTCGCCGGCGGGCTCGCCGGGGCGTGCGGCGACGACCGGACCCGCGTCCGCGGGCGCCGCCGCGCCGCGCCAGACGGCGGCGCCGCGGGCCTGCGCCTCGTAGGCGCCCGTGATGGCGGCGCGCAGCGCCGAGAGCACCGCGACGTAGGGCGACACGTCGCGGCCGGTGACGAACCTGACCTCGGCGACGACGCGATCCGCGCGCTCGGGCGAGGCGACCGCGACGTGGAGGCGGCCACCGTCGGTCGAGAGCGGCAGGATGAGATCGCCCTCCGCCACCGCCTGCGGGACGAGCTCCAGCGCCGCGCAGTCGACGACGGTGCGCGAGAGGTCCACGCCGGGAATGCCGTGCCGGACGGCCAGCGCCGACGCGAGCTCGCCCTCGTCGCAGGCGCCCGCCTCGAGCAGCTTCGAGCAGAGCCGGTCGTCGCCGCCGGCGTGGAGCGCCGCGGCCTCGATCGCGGCGCGGTCGACGACCCCGCGCTCCAAGAGGAGCCGCCCTATCAGCATGCGCTCGTCCAAGGTCCCCCCGTCCGCCCGGCTGGATGCCCCGCTCCGACGCCGGTCGAGGCGGTGCGTGTGGGACAGCTACCCGACGGTGTCCGCGTACGTCATGACGAGGTACATGACCGCCTCCGCGTCGGACGGGTTCCGGTACACGTGCGGCGAGTCGGCCTCGAACACGATGGCGTCGCCCTGCGCGAGCACCTGCCGCGCACCGTCCACCTCGATCTCGACCGTCCCCCGCGAGACGACGAGGTTCTCGACCGTGCCGGGCGCGTGCGCGTCGGCGTGCTCCTCGCCCTTCGGCTTGAGCCGCAGCTCGTAGAACTCGACGCGGCGCGGCTCGTCGAAGGGGAAGAGCGCGCGCGAGCTGAAGGTGCCGTCGTGGCTCGTGAGCGTCTTCGCGCTCTCGCCCTTCAGGACGAGCACCCCGCCGGCCTGGCGCTGGCCGATGAGGCCGGAGAACGGGACCCCGAGCGCGGTCGAGATCTTCCAGAGGACGTTGATGGTCGGCGCGCTCTGGCCGAGCTCGATCTGGCCCAGCATGGCGCGCGAGACGCCCGACAGCTTGGAGAGCTTCTCGAGCGAGAGCGCCCGCTTCACCCGCAGCCGACGGAGGTTCGCGCCGACCACCGGCGCGAGGTCGGAGGTGGGCTGGACCGGAGCCGGCGGCGGGGACTCGACGGCGGGCTCACGAGCGGGCGGACGGCGAGTCGCCCGCCCACGGCCACGCGCGGCCCCCTGCGATTCCTTGGCGCTCTTCATGCAGCGTTTATCCGCAGTGGCGGACGGGTTGTCAACGTCGCGTCGCGAAGGGGCAGGCGGCCGACGAGGTACACTCGCCTCCGCTCCGCCATGCCCCGCCCCCCCGCGACCCGCGCCGGCCCGCGCCGCATCACGTTCCAGACGAACCCCCACGACTGCAACCTCGCCTGCCGGATGTGCCGCGAGCACTCCCCGCTCGCGCCCCCGCGCGCCCCCGCGCCGCCGCGCCGGCTCGAGCCCGCCGTCGTCCTGCGGGTGCTCGTCGAGCGGGATGGATCGCCCCTCGAGGAGGTGATCCCTTCGACCAAGGGTGAACCCCTGCTCTGGGAAGGCCTCGACCGGCTCGCCGACGGCTGCGCCGGGCGCGGCCTCCTCCTCAACGTGACGACGAACGGCACCTTCCCCGGCCGCGGCGCGGCGGCCTGGGCCGCGAAGCTCGCGCCCGTGGCCTCGGACGTGAAGGTCTCGTGGAACGCGGCGACCCCCTCGACGGCGGAGCGCGTCATGCGCGGCATCGCCTTCGAGCACGCCGTGGAGGACGTCCGCGCCTTCGTCGCCGCGCGCGACGCGCTGCGCGCGGGAGGGGCGCCGGCGTGCCGCGTCAGCTTCCAGGTGACGGCCCAGGAGGCGAACGTGGCCGAGCTGCCGGCCATCGTCCGACTCGCGGTCCGGCTCGGCGTGGAGCGGGTGAAGGTGAACCAGCTCCAGGTCCACTTCCCCGCGCTCGCCGCCGAGGACCTCCGGCGCGACGCGCCGGCGCGGGCGCGCTGGAACGAGGCGGTTCGCGGGATGCGGGCTGCCGCCGGCGAGGAGCGCTTCCCGCCGGGCGCGCCCGTGCTGCTCGAGAACGTGGAGCCGTGGCCCGCGTCGGGCGAACAGGCGCCGTACGGGCCATGCCCGTTCCTCGGCCGCGAGGCATGGGTCACCGTGGAGGGGCGCTTCGCGCCGTGTCCTGCTCCGGCCGGGCAGGACGGGCGGCTCGGCGACTTCGGCTCGGTCGAGGAGAGGACCCTCGGCGAGATCTGGGGGAGCGCCGCGTACCGCGCCCTCGCCTCGGGCTACGAAGGGCGCGCCGACTGCCGGAGGTGCCCGCTTCGGAGGCCGGGCGGCGTGTAGTGGCGGAGCAGCACGCGTGCGCGGATCCCGCGCACCGGCCTGAACGAAGCAGCGGCACCTCCCTGCCACCTCCGATCGACCGTCCCCGCGCCGCGCGCACCTGGCGCGCGGAGAGCGGAGGAGGTCCCCCCAAACAAAGCCGGGCTTGCATATTGCACTGTCTTCCATTTCGATACGCATGGTGTCCACCGACCGTGTCCTTCCAGCGGCTCCCGCCGGGGCCCTCCCCCTCGGACCTGGGCCGGTCGCGGCGCCGCACGCGCATCCTGCCGGACGAGGGGCAGCGCGCGGACGAGCCCTGCTGACGCTGTCCTTGGGCGCGCTTGGCGTCGTCTACGGCGACATCGGCACGAGCCCGCTCTATGCGCTGAAAGAATGCTTCAGCGGGCCGCACGCGGTGGCGCCCACGCCCGAGAACGTGATGGGCGTCCTCTCGCTCGTCTTCTGGGCGATGACGTTCGTCGTCACGTTCAAGTACCTCACCTTCGTCATGCGCGCGGACAACCGCGGCGAGGGCGGCATCCTCGCCCTGATGGCGCTGGTCGGGCAGCGGGAGACCACCCGGGGGGGCAGGGAGACCCTCGCCATCCTGGGGCTGTTCGGGGCTGCCCTGCTCTACGGCGACGGCGTCATCACGCCCGCCATCAGCGTGCTCGGCGCGGTGGAGGGCGTGGCGGTGGCGGCGCCGACGCTCGAGCACGTGGTGGTGCCCATCACCGTCGTCATCCTGGTGACGCTCTTCCTCTTCCAGAAGCGCGGCACGGCCGCCGTCGGCGCGGTGTTCGGGCCGGTGATGATGGTCTGGTTCGGCTGCATCGCGCTCGTGGGGCTGCGCGGCATCGCGCGCGACCCCGGGATCCTGCTGGCGGTGTCGCCGCACCACGCCTGGGCCTTCTTCGCGCACCATCGCCTTCACGGGTTCCTCGTGCTCGGCGCGGTGGTGCTCGTCATCACCGGCGGCGAGGCGCTGTACGCGGACATGGGCCACTTCGGGCGGCGCCCCATCCGCCTCGCCTGGCTCGCCGTGGCGATGCCGGCGCTCCTCCTCAACTACTTCGGCCAGGGCGCGATCCTGCTGCACGACGCGGCGGCAGCCAGGAACCCCTTCTACCTCCTCGTGCCGGCGTGGGCGCTCTATCCCATGATCGGCATCGCCACGGCGGCCGCCATCGTCGCGTCGCAGGCGCTCATCTCCGGGGCGTTCTCGCTCACGAACCAGGCCGTCCAGCTCGGCTACTCGCCGCGCGTGACGATCCGTCACACGTCCCACACGGAGGCGGGCCAGATCTACATCCCGGAGGTCAACTGGGCGCTCGGCGTCGCCACCATCGCGCTCGTGCTCGGCTTCAAGACGTCGTCCAACCTCGCCGCGGCCTACGGGATCGCGGTGACGGGCACGATGACGATCACGACGCTCCTCTTCCATCGCGTGGCGCGCGATCGCTGGGGGTGGCCACGCTCCGTGACCTGGCCGCTCTCCACGCTGTTCCTCGTCGTCGACGTCTCGTTCTTCTCGGCGAACGTCGTGAAGATCGAGGAAGGGGGCTGGTTCCCCCTCGCCGCCGCGGCGGCCGTGTTCGCCCTCATGTCCACCTGGAAGCGCGGCCGTGACGTCCTGCGCGCGCAGATGGAGGGGGCGGGCCTGCCGCTCGAGCTGTTCCTCCCCGACCTCGAGCGGAGCCCGCCGGTCCGGGTTCCGGGGACGGCCGTCTTCATGGCGTCGACGCCGGGCAGCGTTCCGCCCGTGCTGCTCCACCACCTGAAGCACAACAAGGTGCTGCACGAGCGCGTGCTCCTCGTCTCCGTCGTGACCGAGGAGATCCCGTCGGTGCCGGACGCGGAGCGGCTGACCGTCGCCGCGCTCGGCGGCGGCTTCTCCCAGGTGATCGGCCGATACGGCTTCATGGAGACCCCCCACGTCCCGGCGCTGCTCGCATCCCTCCCGCCGTGGGCCATCCCCGGGCCACGGCTCGAGCTCTCGCAGATGGAGACGACCTACTACCTGGGTCGCGAGACGCTCTTGCCGACCGGCCCCTCACGGCTGGCGGGCTGGCGCAAGAGGCTCTTCATCCTGATGGCGCGCAACGCGCTGACGGCGAGCGCCTTCTTCGGGCTGCCGCCGAACCGGGTAGTCGAGATGGGCGCGCAGATCCAGCTCTAGCCGGCAGCCGTGCGCCCGGATCCGCGGCTCCGCTTGCCTGCGATCCGGTCAGAGCCACGCTCCGCTGCGCTCGCAGGCCCCGAAAACGGCGCGATCGGCGGTCGGTACAGATGCTGCAACCACTGCAACCTGCAAACTCATCGAGTGCAGTCTGCAAAGCCGCGCGGTCGACCGCATCCCTGACACGCGGCCCACACCGCTGAGCGGAATACCCCGATCTCGACAGGAGACAACGTGGCCGACCCGACAATCACAGAAGTCGCGAAGCAGCTGACGGATACCCAGAACGCCCTGAACATCGTCTGGACGATGATCGCGGGCTTCCTCGTCATGTTCATGCAGGCGGGCTTCGCGCTCGTCGAGACCGGCCTCACGCGCGCCAAGAACGCGGCGCACACGATGGGGATGAACTTCCTCGTCTACTCCATCGGCGTGATCGGCTTCTACTTCATCGGCTTCGGGCTGCAGATGGGCGGCGTCGGCGCCGTGTTCGGCGAGGCCGCCATCCTGTCGAAGGAGTTCACCATCAACATCTTCGGCAAGCCCTTCGGCCTCTTCGGCATGACGGGCTTCGGGCTGCACCCGCTCTCGCTCTTCAGCGCGGGCGTCGCGACGACCTTCCTCTTCCAGATGTGCTTCATGGACACGACCTGCACCATCCCGACCGGTGCGGCGGCGGAGCGCTGGAAGTTCAGCTCGTTCGTGATCTTCAGCTTCGTCATCTCGACGATCATCTACCCCATCTACGCGAACTGGGTGTGGGGCGGCGGCTGGCTGTCGCAGCTCGGCGCCAACTTCGGCCTCGGTCACGGGCACGTGGACTTCGCAGGCAGCTCGGTCGTGCACATGACGGGCGGCGTGGCGGCGATCGTGCTCGGGAAGATGATCGGCCCGCGCGCCGGCAAGTACGGCGCGGACGGCCGCATCCACCCCATCGCGCCGCACTCGATCCCGCAGGTCATGCTCGGCACCTTCATTCTCGCTTTCGGCTGGTTCGGCTTCAACGCGGGCTCGACCCTCTCCGGTATGGACAGCCGCCTGGCCGTCGTGGCGACGAACACCATGATCGCGAGCGCGACGGGCGCCTTCGCCGCCTACCTCTACGTGAAGGCGAAGTGGGGCAAGGCCGACCCGAGCTGGCTCGCGAACGGCATGCTGGCCGGCCTCGTCGCCATCACCGCCCCGTGCGCCTTCGTCTCGGCGTGGGCCGCGGCTCTCATCGGCGCCGTGGCCGGCGTCCTCGTCATCGTGGCGGCCATCTTCATCGACACGAAGCTCAAGATCGACGACCCGGTCGGCGCCTCGGCGGTGCACGGCGTGAACGGCGCCTGGGGCATCCTCGCCCTCGGCCTCTTCTCGAACGGCGTGTACGGCCAGGGCCTGAACGGGATCCCGTACGGCGTGACCGGCCTCTTCTATGGCGACTCGGGCCAGCTCGTCGCCTCCGTCATCGGCATCGCCGTCAACGTCCTCTACGTCGGGTCGGTGGCCGCGCTCGCCTTCTTCATCATCGGCAAGGTGGTGGGGAATCGCGTGCCGCTCGAGGACGAGGTGAACGGCCTCGATCTCCCCGAGATGGGCGTCCTCGGCTACTCGAACGACGGCGGGCCGCTTCCCGCCGGCGCCGGTCACCCGCCCGCGGGTGGCTCCGTCGTGGTGTCGGCCGCGAAGGTGCTCCCGTCGCTGTAGCCGTCGTCGTGTAGCGCACCCGAATGCCTCCGGCGGGCTCTGACACGCCGCCGGAGGCACTCGAATCCGACTCGAGCACCGCTCAGCTCTGGAGGACCCCGTCTTGATCGCCCACGTGCTGATGGCCCTCGTCGCGCTGCTCGCAGCGGCCAAGCTCGGCGGCGCCGCCGCCGAGCGCGTGGGCCAGCCTGCGGTCCTCGGCGAGCTCCTCGCCGGGATCGCGCTCGCCGCGCTGCCGCTCGCCGGCGTGCACGGGCTCGACTTCGTCGCGCACGATCCCACCATCGAGGTGCTGGCGCAGCTCGGCGTCGTCCTGCTGCTCTTCGAGGTCGGCCTCTCGACGCGGCTCGCGAACCTCATGCGCGTGGGCCTCTCGGCGTTCCTGGTCGCCACCATCGGCGTCATCGTCCCCATGATCCTGGGGTGGATGGTGGGCCGCTGGCTCCTCCCTGGCAGTCACCCGTACGTCCCCGTCTTCCTCGGCGCCACGCTCTGCGCGACGAGCGTCGGCATCACGGCGCGCGTGCTCTCCGACATGAACCGCGTGTCGACCGCGGAGGGCCAGATCATCCTGGGCGCGGCGGTCATCGACGACGTCATGGGCCTCCTCGTCCTCGCCGTGATCGTGGGGATGGTCGGGGGCGGCGGCGCGAGCGGCACGGGCTTGCAGATCGCGGTCGTCACGCTGAAGGCGATCGGGTTCCTCGTGGGGGCGCTCATCTCGGGGCGCATGCTGGCCCCCCGCCTCTTCCGCCTCGCCGCGCGCCTTCGCGGCCGCGGCGTCGTCTTCACGTCGGCGCTCATCACCTGCTTCGTGCTGGCGTGGGCCGCCGACCTGGCGGGCCTCGCGCCCATCGTGGGCGCGTTCGCCGCCGGCCTCGTCCTGGAGGGCGTCCCCTTCGGCGAGCTCCTGCCCGATGGCGAGTCCATCGAGCACCTGCTCCTCCCGCTCTCATCCGTGCTGGTGCCGATCTTCTTCGTCCACATGGGGCTCATGGTGAACCTGCGCGAGCTGGCCGGGGGCTCGGTGCTCCTCGCGCTGGCACTCACGGCGGTCGCCATCCTCGGAAAGCAGGCCTGCGCGCTGGCGGTGGTCACGCCGGGCGCGGACCGGGTGGCGGTGGGCCTGGGCATGATCCCGCGCGGCGAGGTCGGGCTCATCTTCGCCGGCATGGGGCTGACCCTGCGGGTGAACGGCGTCCCGGTGCTCGGCCCGGGCGAGTTCGCGGCCGTGGTGGCCATGGTCATGCTGACGACCGTCCTCACCCCGCCCCTCCTGAGGTGGCGGCTCGGGCAGGAACCGGCGGCGCTCCCCGACACCGCCTGACGTGAATCCGTGGGTCGCTCGCGCCTCCGCGCGCGCGCGGCGATCCGCTCTCCGGGCGCGCGGAGCACCTGTTCCAACAACGAGGTGAAACGTGAAGAAGGTCGAAGCCATCATCAAGCCGTTCAAGCTCGACGAGGTGAAGGTGGCACTCTCCGAGATCGGCGTCACCGGTCTCACCGTCGCCGAGGTCAAGGGCTTCGGCCGGCAGAAGGGACACACGGAGCTGTACCGTGGCGCCGAGTACGTCGTGGACTTCCTCCCCAAGGTGAAGGTGGAGGTGGTCGTCCCGGATCAGCTCACCGCGCGCGTGGTGGAGGTGATCGAGCGGGTCTCGAAGACCGGGCGCATCGGCGACGGCAAGATCTTCGTGACGTCGATCGACGAGGTCGTCCGCATCCGCACCGGAGAGCGGGGCGAGGAGGCGATCTAGATTTCGGGGCGGCTCGCGATGGACTGCGTCGGTCAGGGGACGGCCGCCGAGCCGTCGGGCGGATCGGCACGGGTCCTCGTCGTCGGGAACGGGCGGCGCGGAGCGAGGCCGCGCCCGCCCGACCTGGAAGGCCTCGAGTGCGAGGTGTTCCAGGCCGCCTCGGGCGCGGCCGCGCTGAACGCCGTCCGTCGCGAGCCGTTCGACCTCGCGCTCTGCGATCTCCAGGCAGGCGGGCTCGAGCTGTTGCCGCGGCTGCTCGCCGAGCAGCCGGGGCTCGACGTCGTCATCGTCACCGCGTCGCCGAGCCTCACGACGGCGGTCGAGGCCATGCGGCTCGGCGCGCGGGACTATCTCCCGGCGCCGATCGCCGCGGCGCGCATCCGCCATCTGCTCGACGACAAGGAGCGCTCCCGGCGCGAGCAGCGGCCGCCCTTCGCCGCCCTCCAGGAGCGACCCCCGGCGCCGCTCGAGGCGGTCTCGCCCCGCATGCAGGCCGTGTTGCGTCAGGTGAAGGACGCGGCGGCCACCGGCGTCCCGGTGCTCCTGACCGGCGAGCGCGGCAGCGGAAAGGGCGTCCTGGCGCGCGCGATCCACGCTCGCGGCCCGCGGCGCGAGCGGCCGTTCGTCGTCGTGAGCTGCGACGGCCTCTCCGAGGAGGAGCTGTCGCGCGAGGTCTTTGGATGGGCGCGCGACACCTTCACCGACGCGGCCCGCGACGAGCGGGGGCGCGCCGAGGCCGCCCACGGCGGCACCCTCTTCCTCGAGGGGCTCGGCGAAGCTTCGCCGGCGCTCGGGACGAGGCTCCTCCGGCTCGTGCGGCAAGCGCAGCTCGTGCGCCTCGGAGAGACCTCGACCCGGACGGCAGACGTCCGGCTCGTCGCGAGCTCGCGACGCGGCGCCTGGCAACGCGGAGCCGGACCGTTCGGCGCCAGCGACGAGGCGATCGAGATCGCGGTGCCGCCGCTTCGGGACCGCGTCGGGGACATCCTCCCGCTCGCCCGGACCTTCGCCGCGGCGGCGGCGCGCCGCGCACGGATGCCCATCCCCCGCTTCTCCCCGGCCGTGGAGCAGCTGCTCGTCGGCTCCACCTGGCCGGGGAACGTCCGCGAGCTGCGCGACGTCATCGACCGCGCGCTGCTCTCCGCGCCTGGCGAGACGCTCCTCCCGGACGCCTTCCCGGGCCTCCAGCCGGCGCCCCCCACCGGACCGCCCAGGCTGGGAGGCGACTTCTCCGCCGAGGAGATCGAGAAGGAGCACGTCCTGCGCGTCCTCGCCCGCTCCGAGACGCTGCGCGAGGCCTCGCGCATCCTGGGCATGGACCGCAACGCGCTCGCCCGCAGGCGAAAGAAGTGGGGGCGCTGACCCGCGGACCCCGCTATCGCGTCCACTTCTTCCGCTTGCGCCACAGGGTGGTCACGGCGACGCCGAGGATGCGCGAGGCCTCCTCGAGCGACCCGGCCCAACCCATCACGCGGCGCACGTGCTCCTTCTCGATCTCCTCCGCGCTGAACTTGCCCCCGAGCACCGGCTG
>DASWDS010000302.1:0-2654 GCA_036395165.1 Anaeromyxobacteraceae bacterium
GCGGTGGGGGGTCTGGGGGGAGCTGCGCTCGCTCCCCCCAGCTGAGGTCGAGCTACGCGAAAGCGCAGCTCGACCGGAAATCGCTCTGACTCGCCGAGAACTGCGTTTGCGAGCACGAGAAACGGCGAAAGGCGAGTCTGAAAGGGGCTGCGCCCCCTCCCCGCCGAGCGAAGCTCGTCAGGGCCCGTCCCGTGCGCCGCCGAACGCGGTGCTCGCCGCTCTTTCGGCGGCACCCCGGCGCGCTCGCTCCGCTCGCGTGATCGACGGACTACTTCGCCGGGGCGACGGCCTTCGAGGCCGCCTTGGCGAGCCGCGAGATGCGCCGCGAGGCGGCGTTCTTGTGGATGATGCCCTTCGAGGCGGCCTTGTCGAGCGTGCGGAGTGCAGCCTGGACCGCGTCCTTCGCGCCGGCCTCGCCCTTCGCGAGCGCCTCGCGCGCCTTCTTCACGACCGACTTGAGGCCGGTGCGGACCTGCACGTTCCTCGTCCGGCGCTTCTGGGCCTGCCTGTTGCGCTTCACTGCGGAGCGGGTGTTCGCCAACGTAACTCTCCGGAATTCGAAGTTGGTTTGAAGGCGGCGCTATGTACCGCTCGCCCCGTGACGAGTCAAGCGTTGCGGGTTGCCGGCTGGCCCGCCCGAACGCCCCGCCCGGCGGCCGCTTGTGCCGCAGGGGCGGGAAGCGTCTCCGCGCGCGCCGTCCTACGGCGGCGCGGCTCCGCAGGTCACATGCTCGTCGGACCGTTGTGGCGCAAGGACCCGCGGCACGCCTGCTCGGCCGGACCGCTCACCACACGGGTCTGCGAAGCTTGATCTGCGTTGAGTTATCCACCGCCGCCAGATTTCCCGGTCCCTGGCCGGGGCCCGATTGCGGGCCACGTGGGTAAGCCTGCGTGAAACAGGAGCCAAGTCACTGTTTTCACGAGGATCGGCCCATGCTGCAGGTTGCTGCGATGGGTGTCGAACACGTGAAAAATGCGTGTCGCAGCGGGTTAGCAGCAGACTTGTCCACGGACTTTCCACAAAAGCTGTGGAGAGAGTGCGGAAGGGACCGCAGTGTGGAGCTAGGTGGTTTTTTTGTTTTGACGCGAAAGCGCCTTGGCCTCGTTCCAGAGTTCGTCCATCTGAGCCAGCGACCCCTCCCCGTGTGGGACACCTGCGCGCTCGAGACCCCGCTCCACGTGCTCGAAGCGCTCGATGAAGCGGCGGATCGCGCCGCGGAGCGCCTCCTCGGGCGCGACGGAGAGCTTGCGAGCGAGGTTCGCGAGGGCGAAGAAGGCATCCCCGAGCTCGTGCTCGATCTCGGCGCGATCGCCGGCGGCCATGGCGGCGTCGAGCTCGCGCAGCTCCTCCTCCACCTTCGCGCGCGGCCCCGAGGCGTCTGGCCAGTCGAACCCGATCCGGCTCGCCTTCTCGGTGAGGCGATCGGCGCGCGCGAGCGCGGGCATGTCTCTCGGCACGCCCTCGAGCACGCTCTTCCCGCCCCCCTTGGCCTCCTTCTCCTTCTTCTTCAGCGCCGCCCACTGCTTCAACACGCCTTCCGCGTCCTTCACCTCCGCGGTGCCGAACACGTGGGGATGGCGCGAGACGAGCTTGCCGGAGATCGCCTCGGCGACGTCCTCGAAGGCGAACTGCCCCGCCTCCTTCGTGAGCTGCGACTGGAAGACGATCTGGAGGAGCAGGTCGCCCAGCTCCTCGCAGTGCTCGCGGGGATCGCCGGTGTCGATGGCCTCGAGGACCTCGTACGTCTCCTCGAGCACGTACGGGCGTAACGAGGCGAGGGTCTGCTCGCGATCCCAGGGGCAGCCGCCGGGGCCGCGCAGGCGCGCCATGATGGCGAGGAGGCGTTCGATGGCTTCGGATGGTGTGGGCATGACCTACACGTTGTACCCCCGAAGCAGCGTGCTAGCATCGCTCCGCGCGTGAGACGCCTCCTCCTCCTGCTCGTCGCGGGCGCCTCCGCGGCCTCGGCCGCCTGGCCCGGGCCGGCCATCGCGCAGGTCGCCGCGCCGTCGCTCGTGGAGGAAGATCTCCCGCCCGAGGAGCCGCCGCCGCGGCCCGCCGGCGAGCCTCTGCCCTCGCCGCCTCCGGCGGTCGAGGCCGCTCCCGCGGCCAAGGCGGCGGCGCCCAAGCCCGCGCCCGAGCCGGCTCCCGTGCGCGCCATCGAGCCCGTCCACGTGCGCTACGAGGACCTCCTCCGCGCGTGGCACGACCGCCGCCGCGCGCTGCGCGAGGAGGACGTGGCGCGCGCGCTCGCCGCCGAGAAGCGCGTGCTCGACATGCGGCGCGAGCTCGGGATCGAGAACCTGGACGACTTCGCCGCCGCCGAGATCCGCGCCTCGACGCGCGCCCTGGAGGCGCGGGTGCCCGCGGACGCCGTCGCCGCCGCCGAGCTGGCCGTCACGCTCGCCCCGGATCTCGCCGCCGCTCACGTCGCCCTGGCGCGCGCCCGCCTGGCGCGCGATCCGGCGCAGCTGATGCCGGCGCTCACCGACCTCGGAGCTGGCGTGGCGGCGGCCTTCGGCGAGCCGCACACCGCCCGCGCCTTCGCGGGCGACCTGCTCGTCGCGGCGCTCGCGGCGGTCGCCGTCGCCGCCGCGCTCCTGATCGCGCTCCTCTTCCTGCGCCATCTGCGTCTCGTGCTCCACGACTTCCA
>DASWDS010000303.1:0-3960 GCA_036395165.1 Anaeromyxobacteraceae bacterium
CTCCTGCTGCCCCTCGCCGCGCTGGCCCAGACGCCGGCCGCCCCCGAGCCGCCGAAGCCGCCGCCGTGGTACAGCACGGTCACCTTCGGCGGGTTCGTGGACGCCTTCTACCAGGCGCGCCTCGACGCGGCCCAGGACGCGCCCATCGCGCAGCGCGCCTTCGACGCCGCGACCGGGTTCAACCTCGGGGACGCGGTGCTGTCGGCGAACATGCCGCCCGCCCCCGCCGGTTTCCACGTGGATCTCCAGTTCGGCAACACCGCGACCGCCATCGACAACGTCGCGGCCTTCTGGGCCGGCACGCCCACCGCGACGCCGACGCTCGCGAAGCACATCCTCCAGGCCTACGCGGCCCTGAAGCTCGGCAAGGCGGAGCTCCACGTCGGCCGCTTCGTCACCGCCTCGAGCGCCGAGGTGGTGCCGGCCAAGGACAACTGGCTCTACTCGCGCTCGTTCCTCTACAACCTCGTCCCTGTCGGCCACACGGGCGCGCACCTCGTGTATCCGGTGAGCGACACGCTGTCGCTGCGCGTCGGCGTCTGCAACGGCTGGGACGTCGTCTCGACCGGCTTTGCCGGCAAGACGGGTGAGGCGCAGCTGGCGTACAGCGGCCCGTCGAACACGACGCTCAGCCTCACCTCGTACTTCGGCCCGAACCCGGCGCTCTGGTCGGGCGCGCCGAACACCGCGAGCGCCTGGCGCACCCTGGTGGACGTCGTCGCCGGCACCACGGTCGGCCCGCTCGGCCTCCTCGCCAACTTCGACTGGGCGACGGAGGCCGCCGACGCCTGGTTCGGCGGCTCCCTCGCGGCGCGCTACTCGCTGGCGGGCGACGTGGCCCGCGTCACCGTGCGCGGCGAGTACGTGAAGGACTACAACGGCGCTCGCTTCGGGACGGGCGTCGACACGAACGCGTACGAGGGCACGGTGGGCCTGTCGTTCCCGGTTGGTTCCAACTCAGAGCTCCGCGTCGAAGGTCGCTACGACAAGGCATCGAAGGACGCCTTCAACAAGGGCGTGCCGACCGACAGGCAGATCACCGGCACGGTCGCCGCGCTCGCCTGGTTCTGAGTCGTTTCGGTTTCTCTTCGGTCTGGGGGGAGCGGTGCTCGCTCCCCCCAGGCTGAGCGCTTCCGACGCGAAGCTAGCAAGCCCGGAAGTCGCTCAGACTCGCCACTGACTCACGTTTCGCCCTTTTCGACCGCCGCGGTGGGGGGTCTGGGGGGAGCTGCGCTCGCTCCCCCCAGCTGAGGTCGAGCTACGCGAAAGCGCAGCTCGACCGAGAATCGCTCTGACTCGCCGAGAACTGCGTTTGCGAGCACGAGAAACGGCGAAAGGCGAGTCTGAGGCGCCTCGGCGAGCACGAGAAACGTCGGGAGGCGAGTCTGACCTGGCTCCGGCCGGGCGCCCTCTCCTTTCGCGTTGACGACGGCTCACGCCGCGTGCTGGACGGTGGCCGTCGCCTCCCCGTCCGCGAGTCCCCGCCTCTTCCAGAGGAAGTACACGGCCGGGTAGACGAGCAGCTCGAGCGCGAACGACGTGACGAGCCCGCCCACCATCGGAGCGGCGATCCGCTTCATGACGTCGGCGCCGGTCCCGGTGGACCACATGATGGGCAAGAGCCCCATGAACGCGGCGGAGACCGTCATCGCCTTCGGGCGCACCCGCTTCACGGCGCCGTGCACGATCGCCTCGACGAGGTCCCCGCGCGTCTGGAGCCGCCCGCGCGCTCGCGCGTCGTCGTGCGAGAGGTCGAGGAAGAGCAGCATGAACACCCCGGTCTCCGCGTCGAGCCCCATGAGCGCGATCATCCCGACCCAGGCCGCGATGGAGACGTTGTACCCGAGCGCCCACATGAGCCACACCGCCCCGATGGCGGAGAAGGGCACCGCCAGCATGACGATGCCCGCCTTCACCGACGACCGGGTGTTCATGTAGAGCAGCGCGAAGATGAGCACGAGCGTGATGGGCAGGATGAGCTTCATGCGCTCGCGGACGCGGAGCATGTTCTCGTACTGGCCGCTCCAGGTCATCGCGTAGCCCGCCGGCACCTTCACCGCCGCGGCGACCGCCTTCTTCGCCTGCTCGACGTAGCCGCCGATGTCGACGCGGGAGGTGTCGAAGTCGACGTACACGTACCCGGCGAGCAGCCCGTTCTCGTTGCGGATCATGGAGGGGCCCTGCACGAGCTGCACGTCGGCGATCTCCTCCATGGGGATCTGGCCGCCCTGGCGGAGCGGCAGGAGCACGCGCCGGAGCGCGCCGAGGTCCTCGCGGTAGTCGCGTGCGTACCGCACGTTGATCCCGTAGCGCTCGCGGCCCTCGACGGTGACGCTCTGCTCGTCGCCGCCGACGGCCGTCATCACCATCATGTTGGCGTCGTCGATGCTGAGGCCGTAGCGCGCGAGCTGCTCCCGCTTCAGCACGAAATCGAGGAAGAAGCCGCCCGCCACCCGCTCGGCGTAGGCGCTGCGCGTCCCCGGTACCTTCGACAGGGCGGCCTCCGTCGCGAGCGCGATCCGCTCGATCTCCTCGAGGCTCGCGCCCGAGATCTTGATGCCGATGGGCGTCCGGATGCCGGTCGAGAGCATGTCGAGGCGACCCTTGATCGGCATCGTCCAGGCGTTCGAGATGCCGGGCAACTGCAACGCCGCGTTCATCTCGTCCTTCAGCTCCTCCTCCGTGATGCGATCGCGCCAGAACGGGCGCAGGACGCGCTTCGCCCACTCCGGGGCCGAGCGCGAGTACCAGCGGGGCTTCTCGCGCCACGACAGCTCGGGCCTGAGGACGACCGTCGTCTCCATCATCGAGAACGGCGCCGGGTCGGTCGAGGTGTTGGCGCGGCCCGCCTTCCCGAAGACGCGCTCCACCTCGGGGAACGTCCTCAGGATCTTGTCCTGGAGCTGGAGCGCCGACTGCGCCTCGGCCACCGACATCCCGGGCTCCACGGCGGACGGCATGTACAGGATCGTGCCCTCGTCGAGCGGAGGCATGAACTCGGAGCCGAGCTTCAGGTAGACGGGCACGGTGAGCGCGACGAGCGCGACGCTCGCGGCGATCGTCGCCTTGGCGTGGCGCAGCACGAAGCGGCAGGGCGGCTCGTAGAGGCGGTGCAGGAGGCGGCTGATCGGATGCCGCTCCTCCGAGTAGTACTTCCCGACCAGCGCCTGCGTCGCGATCCAGGCGATGGGCCGCGGGCGGAACCGGAACGGCTCGATGCGCGCGAAGAGCATGCGCATGGCGGGGTCGAGCGTCACCGCCAGCAGCGCCGCGATCGCCATGGCGAGGTTCTTCGAGTAGGCGAGCGGCTTGAAGAGCCGGCCCTCCTGGTCGACGAGCGTGAAGACCGGCATGAAGGCGACGGCGATGACGAGGAGCGAGAAGAAGACGCTCGGGCCGACCTCCAGCAGCGCCTCGAGCCGCACCTTGTGGAAGTCGCCCTTCCCGCCGCTCGCCTGCCAGTGGTGGATCTTGTTGTAGGCGTTCTCGACCTCGACGATCGCCCCGTCCACGAGCACGCCGATGGAGATGGCGATGCCCGCGAGCGACATGAGGTTCGCGTTCAGGCCCATGAGGTACATCGGGATGAACGCGATCGCGACCGACACCGGGATCGTGACGATGGGGACGATCGCGGAGGGGACGTGCCAGAGGAAGATCAGGATGATGATCGAGACGATCACCATCTCCTCGACCAGCTTGGACTTGACCGTCTCGATGGCCCGCCCGATGAGCTCGGAGCGGTCGTACGTCGTGACCACCTCGACGCCCTTGGGCAAGGACGGCTTCAGCTCGGCGAGCTTCGCCTTGACGCGCTCGATGACGTTGAGCGCGTTCTCGCCCTGCCGCATGACGACGATGCCGCCCACGACGTCGCCCTGCCCGTCCAGGTCGGCGACGCCGCGCCGCATCTCGGGGCCGAGCGTCACCTGCGCGACGTCCTTCACCTTGATGGGCGTC
>DASWDS010000304.1:0-3478 GCA_036395165.1 Anaeromyxobacteraceae bacterium
TAGCGCCCGCAGGCCGTCCAAGAC
Source organism: Anaeromyxobacteraceae bacterium (assembly GCA_036395165.1). Classification (GTDB taxonomy): domain Bacteria; phylum Myxococcota; class Myxococcia; order Myxococcales; family Anaeromyxobacteraceae; genus Anaeromyxobacter_A. The sequence goes on from DASWDS010000304.1 coordinate 25, forward strand.
GCGAAGGAGCCCCGGCCCCGCCGGCGGAACCAGCGGAACCGGGGCTCACGATGGAGTCGCTGTTTACGCCCGGAAAAATCGGTGTGCTGGCTGGCGCCGAGGTCCGACGACCTCATCATCCCGACCATCAACGGCACGCACCGGGACGTCCGGAAGGCGCTCGAAGACTTCCACGAGGACTTGGAGCGGCTCGGCCTCCGCAAGCGAAGGCACTACGACAGCCGGCGGACGTTCATCTCGCTCGGGCTCGACGGCGGCGCAAGCAAGGACATCCTCCAGAGCATCACGCACCCACGTCCGGTGGATGCGTTCGATCTCTATCGGACGGCGTCGTGGGAGGCGCAGTGCGAAGCAGTACGGAAGCTGAAGGTCGATCTGAGGGAGGGCAGGGTGCTCGAGCTCCGCCGCTTCCGAGCCAACGACGAGAATGGCGGTAAAATGGCACCGCCGCTCCCCGGTTCGAATTCCCGGGGAACGGCGGCGTCTTAACTGGCGGGGTGTACGGGACTCGAACCCGTGGCCTCCGGCGTGACAGGCCGGCGTTATAACCGACTTAACTAACACCCCAAGTCGAACGAGCTTGGGCGGAGCAGGTTTCGAACCTGCGACCCTCGCCTTGTAAGGGCGATGCTCTACCGCTGAGCTATCCGCCCTCAACCGGCGCGAGCAGGGACGGGTTTCTAGCTTGCTCCTACACCCCTGTCAACGTCCCCGAGCGCCTGCGGCGCGGCCGCTCGATCCGCCCTAAGTTCCTGGACCTGCGAAGGATCGGGGTGGTAGAGGGCCGCATGCGTTGGGAACCGGGCATGAAGGTGGTGCACCGCGCGCAGCGGAGCTGGGGCGTGGGTGTCGTCATCCAGGTGGCGGACGATGGGCGCCGGCTCGCGGTGCGGTTCGCCGGCCGCGACGGGGTGACGGTGGTCTCGGGGCGCGATCAGGCGCTCACGGTGGTTCCGCAGGACACCCCCATCGAGGAGGTCCGCGCCACCGGCCCGCTCGACGCGCTCGCCTCCGGGCAGGCGGGCGGCGCCTCCGCCTTCCGCCTCCGGGCCCAGGTGGCGCGGCTCGAGGCGCTGCGGCGCGCCGACAGCCTGGGCGCGCTCCTCTCCTCGCGCGTCCACGTGCTGCCGTACCAGATCGGCGCCGCCGGCCGGATCCTCGCCGACCGCGTCCCGCGCTTCGTCCTCGCCGACGAGGTCGGCCTCGGAAAGACGATCGAGGCGGGCCTCGTCTATGCCGGCCTGCGCCAGATCGGCCTCGCCGAGCGCGTGCTCGTCGTCGTCCCCGAGCACCTCGCCTTCCAGTGGCTCGCCGAGCTCTTCCACAAGTTCAACGCGCTCTTCACCCTGCTCACCAAGGAGCGCATCGAGGAGATGGGCGGCGCGGAGGCCGCGCTCGCCCGCAGCCCGCTCGCCATCGTCTCGCTGGAGCGGCTGCGCGACGACCCCGAGCTGGTCGACGCCGCCTGCGAGCTGCCCATCGATCTCGTCGTCGTGGACGAGGCGCACCACCTCGCCGACGACGCGCTCTTCGAGGCCGTCGAGCCGGTGGCGAAGGCGTCCTTCGGCCTGCTCCTCCTCACGGCGACGCCGGTGCGCCTCGATCCCCGCGAGTACTTCCGGCTGCTCGGCCTCGTGGAGCCGGTCCCCACCACCTCGCTCGAGGCGTTCCTGGCGCGGCTCGCGCGTCACGAGCAGTACGCGGGCGTGGCCCGCGGGCTGCTGGGCGGCGCGGCCCCCGCGGGCGCGCTCGCGGCGCTGCGCGAGCTCGAGCCGGACGACTCCTTCTTCGCCGAGGGCGAGGCGCCCTCCCGCGACGCGCTCCTCGCGCACCTCGCGGACCGATACAGCCTCTCGTCGCGGCTCATCCGCAACCGGCGCGTCAAGGTGGGCGCCTTCACCGAGCGCGTGCTCCGGCGCGAGGACGTGCCGGGCGGCGGCAAGCTCGAGGCCGCCGCGGCGCTCTGCGCGAAGCTCGCGGCCGCGGGAGAGAAGGTGCTCGCCTTCTGCGCCGACCCCGACCTCGTCGGCACCCTGCGGGCGGCCATCGGACGGCATGGCAAGGAGGCGCTCCTCTACGACGACGCCGAGACCATCGAGGCGCGCGATCGCCTCGTGGCGCGCTTCCGCGATCCGGAGGGGCCCATGGTCCTCCTCTCCGGCGAGTCGGGCGGCGAGGGCCGCAACTTCCAGTTCGCGTGCCACCTCGTCTGCGTGGACCTCCCCGAGTCGCCGCTCACGCTGGAGCAGCGCATCGGCCGCCTCGATCGCCTTGGGCAGCACCGGCCGGTCGAGATCCACGTCCTCGCCGAGCCGGGCGAGGAGGCGTTCCTCGCGGACCTGTACGAGCACGAGATCGGGATCTTCCAGGAGCCGGTGGGCGGGCTCGACACGGTGCTGGCGTCCCTCCCGGCGGACCTCGCCGCGGTCCGCGCGCAGCCCATCGCCACGCGCGACGCCTTCCGCCGGCAGCTCGCCGCTCGCGTGGCCGAGGGACGGCGCGCGCAGCACGAGGGGTACGACCCCATCCTCGACCTGCGCTCGGCGGCGCTGCCGGAGCTGTCGCGGCTCGTCGCGAACGCGTGCCAGCGCATGGGCGACGCGCCGCCGGGCGAGCCCGGGCTCGGGATGGACGGCATGCAGCAGTCGCTCCTCGCGCTCTCTCGCGCGCTCGAGGAGCAGCTCGAGGACGTCTGCGCCGACGTCGGCCGGCGGGTCGGCGTCGAGGTGGACACCGACCAGAACGTCCACCCGTTCGAGGCGGCCTTCACGCTCGGCGCGCAGCTCCGCATCGAGGCGCTCCCCGGCATGGAGATACCGGAGGAGCCGGTCACGCACCTCGGCAGCTTCTGGCGCGAGACCGCGGTCGCGCGCGACGAGCTGGAGTGGTTCGCGACCGGCCACAAGCTCGTCGAGGCGCTGGTCGGGCTCGTGCGCGACGGCGAGGCCGGGCGCAGCGCCGCCTTCCGCGTAGCGGCCGCGCCCCGGCGCGGCGCGCTCTACACGCGGTGGCACGTGGCGTGGCCGTCCGCCGCCGACGTCTCCCCGGGCGCGCGCGTCCCGTCGCGCCAGGCGTCGCGGTACCTCGAGGGCGAGCCCATCGTGGTCACGGTCGACCTCGGCGAGGGGAACAAGACGCTCCCCACGCTCGCCCGGGCCGTCGAGGAGGAGGAGGGCGCGGAGGAGACGCGCGTCGGCGCGGCGCCGGCGCCGCTGCTCGAGGCTGCGCGGCGCGTCGCTGAGCGCGAGGCCGAGGAGCACCTCGCGCGCCGCCGCGACGAGGCGCTCGCGGCGCTCGCCGCCGACGCCGAGGGAGAGGAGGAGCGCCTCGTCCTGGCGGCCTTCGAGGGCGGCGCCGAGCGCGAGAGCGTCGAGGCGGCGCTCTCGGCGGTGCGCAAGCACCGGACCGCCACCGAGGGCGCGCTCCGGCGCGCGCGCCTCGAGCTCGACGCGGC
>DASWDS010000305.1:0-3300 GCA_036395165.1 Anaeromyxobacteraceae bacterium
GCGGTGGGGGGTCTGGGGGGAGCTGCGCTCGCTCCCCCCAGCTGAGGTCGAGCTACGCGAAAGCGCAGCTCGACCGGAAATCGCTCTGACTCGCCGAGAACTGCGTTTGCGAGCACGAGAAACGGCGAAAGGCGAGTCAGAGGATGTACCGCGACAGGTCCTCGTCGAGCAGCACGCCCTCGAGGCGCGCCTTGACGTACTTCGGATCGACGACGAGCTTCTGACCCCGCTTGTCGGTCGCGTCGAAGCTGATCTCGTCGAGGAGCCGCTCCATCACGGTGTGGAGCCGGCGCGCGCCGATGTTCTCCATGCGCTCGTTCACGTCCGCGGCGACGCGCGCGATCTCCTCGATCGCGTCCTCGGTGATCTGGAGGTCGACGCCCTCCGTGGCGAGGAGCGCGACGTACTGCTTCACGAGCGAGTTCTTCGGCTCGCGCAGGATGCGCACCAGGTCCTCGCGCCGGAGCGGCTCGAGCTCGACGCGGATCGGGAATCTCCCCTGGAGCTCGGGGATGAGGTCGGACACCTTCGCGACGTGGAACGCGCCGGCCGCGATGAAGAGGACGTGGTCCGTCTTCACCATCCCGTACTTCGTGGTGACGTTCGACCCCTCCACGATGGGGAGGAGGTCGCGCTGGACTCCGCCGCGCGAGACGTCCGGGCCTTGGCTGGCGTCGCGCCCGGCGATCTTGTCGATCTCGTCGATGAAGATGATGCCGGCGTTCTGGGCGCGGTCGAGCGCCTCGCGGGTGACGCGCTCCATGTCCACCATGCGCGACGCCTCGTCCTCGGAGAGCAGCTCGAGCGCGTCCTTCACCTTGAGCTTGCGCTTCCGCTTCTTGGGGCCGCCGCCCAGCATGTTGATGATCGGGTTGTTCCCGATCTGGTTCATCATCTCGTTCAGGCCCTGCGCCATGTCCTCCATCCCGGGCGCCATGATGGGCAGGAACGGGATCGCCTTGTCCGCGACCTCCACCTCGACCTCGTCCTCGTCGAGGGTGCCGGCGCGGAGCTGCGAGCGGGCGCGGTCCCGGTTGGCGGACCCCTGCGGCCGCTCCGACTCGGCCTCGCCGGCGGGGCCGCGCACCCGCTGCACCGCGCTGCGGAAGCCGAGCCCGAAGGCGCCGCCGCCGAACCCGAGGGCGTCGAGCACCTTGTCCTCGGCCGCCTCCCGCGCGCGGTCGCGCAGCTTCATCATCTCCTCTTCCTTCACCAGCTTCACCGAGGCCTCGACGAGGTCGCGCACCATCGAGTCCACGTCGCGCCCGACGTAGCCCACCTCGGTGAACTTGGAGGCCTCCACCTTGACGAACGGCGCGCCGGCGAGCCGCGCCAGGCGCCGCGCGATCTCCGTCTTCCCGACGCCGGTGGGGCCGATCATGATGATGTTCTTGGGGAGGATCTCGTCCTTCAGGTCGGCCGAGACGTGCTGGCGCCGCCAGCGGTTGCGCAGGGCGATCGCGACGGCGCGCTTCGCGTTCGACTGCCCGACGATGTAGCGGTCCAGCTCGCCGACGATCTCCCTGGGCGTGAGGCTCCTCGGGTCCACGCGCTAGAGCTCCTCGAACGTGAGGTTCGCGTTCGTGTAGATGCAGATCTCGGCGGCGAGCTTCATCGCCTCCTCCGCCACCGTCCTCGCCGGCAGCTTCGTGTGGGCGAGGAGCGCGCGGGCCGCCGCGAGGGCGTACGGCGCGCCGGAGCCGACCGCCGCGACTCCACCGCCCGGCACGACGTCCGGCTCGATCACGTCGCCCGCGCCGGAGAGGACGAAGGTGTGCGACGCGTCCGCGACGATGAGGAGCGCCTCGAGCCGCCGGAGGAAGCGGTCGGTGCGCCACTGCTTCGCGAGCTCGACGGCGGCGCGCGGCAACGAGCGGGCGTGCTCCTTGAGCTTCTTCTCGAACAGCTCGAAGAGCTGGAACGCGTCGGCCGTCGCGCCCGCGAACCCGGCGATGACCTGGCCCTCGGCCAGGCGGCGCACCTTGCGGGCGGTCGACTTCATCACGGTCTTGTCGAGCGTGACCTGGCCGTCGCCGGCGAGGACGACCTGGCTCTCGCGGCGCACGCAGAGGACGGTGGTCCCGTGGAACATCGGTGTGACGTAGCGCGGCGCACGGCGCGGGGCAATGCCCTTCGCGCCGCGCCCTACCCCTTCGCGCGCGGGTGCGCGCGGTCGTACACCTCGGCGAGGCGCTTCCAGTCGAGGTGGGTATAGCGCTGCGTCGTCGACAGCGACGCGTGGCCGAGCAGCTCCTGGATCGCGCGCAGGTCGGCGCCGTTGCCGAGGAGGTGCGTCGCGAAGCAGTGGCGGAGCACGTGCGGGTGGACGTGGCGGGCGAGGCCGCTCGCCAGGACCGCGCGGTCGAGACGGCGTGCGACCGAGCGTTGCGAGAGGCGACCGCCGCGGTAGTTGAGGAAGAGCGCCCGCGCCGCCCGCGCGTGGTCGGGGCCGGCGGCGAGGACGGGCCGTCCCCCGTCGAGCCAGCGCCGGACGGCCTCGCGCGCCATCGCACCGACGGGGACGACCCGCTCCTTGCGGCGCTTTCCGAGGACGCGCACCAGCCCCTCGGCGAGGTCGAGGTCGCCCACGTCGAGCCCGGTGAGCTCGGAGACGCGGAGCCCGCTCGCGTAGAGGAGCTCGAGGAAGGCGCGGTCGCGCAGCTCGAGCGGCGCAGAGAGACGCGGGGACTCGACGAGCGCCGCCACCTCATCCTCGGGCAGGACCTCGGGGAGCTTCTTCGGGCGCCTCGGGCTCGCCACGCCGCGCGCCGGGTTCGCGGGCGCGAGCCCCTCGCGGACGAGGAAGCGGTAGAAGCTGCGGATGGCCGACAGCTTGCGGCCGAGCGTGACCGCGCCGCACCCGGCCGACGCGCGCGCGAGGAAGCCGCGCACCGCGGCCGGCGACGAGGGGACGAGCGGCACGCCCGCCTCGGCGAGATGGGTGGCGTACTGCCCGAGGTCCGTGAGGTAGGCCTTCAGGGTGTGGGCCGACCCGCGCCGCTCGCTCGCGAGGTGGGATGCGAAGCGCTGGATCTCGGGGGCGAGCGCGGCGGCGTCGATCGGCATCGGCTGCGATCGTGCCAGAGCGGTCCGTGCGCCGCGAGTTTCCCGCCGCGCGCACCCCCCGCGCGCTCGGGCGACCCCGAGCTACGGCACCTGGGCGACGTACGCGCCGGCGCGCTTCGCCTCGACCACCACCCAGGCGAGGCGCCCGGGGTCGCCGCCGAGGAATTGCGCGCTCCCCGGCCGCGCATACGTGTCGAGGGCGGTGAGCTTCCCTCCCTCCCAGAGCGCGAGGTC
>DASWDS010000306.1:0-2283 GCA_036395165.1 Anaeromyxobacteraceae bacterium
CAGATCGCCTCCGTGGGACCATGGGCTTCAGGCATCGGGCTTCGGGAACTGCTCGCCAGCAGGCGTTCCTGGTCGACGCCGAGGCCTGAGGCCCAGCCAACCTCAGGCACCCTTCAGCGCCTCCCCCACGATCGCTCTCGCCTCGTCGACGATGCGCGCGAGGTGCGCCTCGTCGCGGAAGCTCTCCGCGTAGATCTTGTACACGTCCTCCGTGCCGGAGGGGCGCGCGGCGAACCAGCCGTTCTCGGACACTACCTTGAGCCCGCCGATCTCGGCGCCGTTGCCGGGCGCGCGCGTGAGCTTCGCCACGATCGGATCGCCGGCGAGGCGCTCCGCCTTCACGGCCTCCGGCGATAGCTTCTTGAGCGCCGCCTTCTCCTTGGGAGTGGCCGGCGCGTCGATGCGCGTGTAGACGGGCCGCCCCAGTGCGCGCGCCAGGTCCTCGTAGTGCAGGCCGGGGTCGCGGCCGCTCACGGCGCGGATCTCCGCCGCGAGGAGGTCCATGATGATGCCGTCCTTGTCGGTGGACCAGACGGCGCCGTCCCTCCGGAGGAACGACGCCCCCGCGCTCTCCTCGCCGCCGAAGCCGATCGACCCGTCGAGCAGCCCGTCCACGAACCACTTGAAGCCCACCGGGACCTCCACGAGCCGCCGCCCCAGCCGCCGGGCGACCCGGTCGATGAGACCGGACGAGACGAGCGTCTTCCCGACGCCTGCGCCCGCGCTCCAGCCGGAGCGCGACGCGAAGAGCCAGCCGATGGCCACCGCGAGGTAGTGGTTCGGGTTCATGAGGCCCGACGACGGCGTCACGATGCCGTGGCGGTCGGAGTCGGCGTCGTTGCCGAAGGCGAGGTCGAAGCGGTCCTTCAGGCCGACGAGGCTCGCCATCGCGTAGGGCGACGAGCAGTCCATCCTGATCTTCCCGTCGTGGTCGAGCGTCATGAACCCGAAGGTCGGGTCGACGACCGGGTTCACGACCTCGATCGAGAGCCCGTAGGCGCGGGCGATCGGCTCCCAGTACCCGACGTTCGAGCCGCCCAGCGGATCGACCCCGAGCTTCAGGCCGGCGCGCTTCACCGCAGCGAGGTCGACGACGTTCCCGAGATCGGCGACGTAGGGACCGACGTAGTCGCGCTCGCGCGTGGTGGGCGCGCGCAGCGCCGCCTCGTACGGCACCCGCCTCACGCCCGCGCCGCCGGCGGCGAGGAGCGTGTTCGCCCTCGCCTCGATCCACGCCGTGACGTCCGTGTCCGCGGGCCCACCGTGGGGCGGGTTGTACTTGATGCCGCCGTCCTCCGGCGGGTTGTGCGACGGGGTGATGACGATCCCGTCGGCGAGCGCGCTCGTCCGGCCGCGGTTGTGGGCGAGGATCGCGTGGGAGATGACCGGGGTGGGCGTGGGCGCGTCGCGCGCCGCCACGAGGACGTCCACCCCGTTCGCCGCCAGCACCTCGAGCGCAGTGCGCTGCGCGGGCGCCGAGAGCGCGTGGGTGTCCTTCCCGAGGAAGAGCGGGCCCGTGATGCCCTGCGCGGCGCGGTGCTCGCACGTGGCCTGCACCACGGCCAGGATGTGCGCCTCGTTGAAGCTCCGCCTGAAGGACGACCCGCGATGCCCCGACGTCCCGAAGGCGACGCGCTCCTGCGGGTTGGCGGGGTCGGGGCGCTCCGAGGCGTACGCCTCGAGCAGGCGCGCGACGTCGACGAGCATGGAGCGGGGCGCCGGCTTTCCGGCGAGCGGGTGGGCCATGGCGTGAATCCTCGCACGGACCGCGCCACCTCGCCGGACCGCGATGGGTGCGTCGTCAACGCCGCTGGACGGGCGCGTCGATCGCCGTGAGCCGGTTCTCGATCACGCTCACGCCGTCCACGTCCGCGACGCGGGCGAGGAGCTGCTCGAGCGCGTCGCGCGCGATGCGCCCGAAGAGCACCACCGCCCCCTCGACCGCGACGACCTCGACCCCGGGCGGCACCCTCACCTGGGAGCACACGCGCTCCACGAGCTCGTCATCGCTCGGATCGTCGCCGCCCCGCTGGACCGCCTCCCTCGGCCGGGCGCGCGCCCTCTCGTCGCGCCGCCTCCTCGACCGGCGATCGAGCAGGGACACGACCGCGAGCGCGACCCCGACGCGCACCGCCGTACGCCACGTCCCCTGCCACATCCCTTTCGCGTCCACGCCCACCTCCGCGTCACAAGCTGTTGCCGCCGGTCCGCAGTGGCACCGTCCGGCGCCTGCCCGCCTGGGCGGCCAGTCCGGCTCCGGAACATGGCTAGCTCCGGCGCCGC
>DASWDS010000307.1:0-3333 GCA_036395165.1 Anaeromyxobacteraceae bacterium
CGGGCCGGGGAGCGCGCGAGAGGAGGTCCTCCTGCGGGCCCGCAAGACGGCGCGGCATGCGGCCGACCTGCTGGAGGCGGCGGAGGTCCACCTCGACGCGCGGGCGGCGCTCGCGGCGGCGACCTGGGCCTGCGGAACGACCTCGCGCGCGATCGAGGGACGGCCGCGCCTGTCGCCGCGCGAGCTGGCGTGCGAGCTCACGGCCCGCAGCGCGCAGGGGCCGGTCGCGGTCCTCTTCGGAGAGGAGCGGCGCGGGCTCTCGGACCGCGAGCTCGGGCTGTGCCAGGCGGTGTGCACGATCCCGACCGCGTCCGCCTACGACTCGATGAACTTGGCGCAGGCGGTCGCGGTGCTCGCGTACGAGCTGGCCGTGGAGGGCGGAGCGCCGGCCGAGACCGGGGCGGGTTCCGCGGTCCCCGCGCGCCACGCGACCCTGGAGGCGCTCTGGGAGCGGCTGGGCGCGCTCCTCGGGAGCGCCGGGTACCTGAACCCGCAGAACCCGGAGCACATCCTCGCCGACTGGCGGAAGCTCCTCGCGCGCGCCGAGCCGACGCAGCGCGAGGTCGAGCTGCTCCTGGCGGCGGTGCGGGCGCTGGAGCGCCAGCTCTCGCTGGCGCGCCGGTGAGCTACCCCGCGGCCGGCGCCTCGGCGGCCGGGGCGGCCGGCGCCGCGGCGGCGAGCTTCGCGTTCTTGCGGCTCGCCTTCCACGCGTCGAAGTGCACCTGGCAGAGCCCGTGCGCGACGACCTTCTTCTTGCAGGCCTCCTTGCCGCACGTGTCGTAGCGTGCCGGCCGCTTCTCGAGCTCGCCGCGGCGCCACTTCTTGTAGTGGAAGAAGCAGAGGTCCTTCGCGCGGTACGCGCGCTTGCAGCCCTCGACGGAGCAGGTCTTCTTGCCGCCGGCCTTCGGCGCCGGCGCCTTCTTGTTCGTCTTCGCAGTCTGGGTCTCGGCCATGGGTCTCTCGAAAAGGCATTCGCGCCCGAGGGGCGCGAGGGGCGCCTAGATAACCCCAAGCGGCGGCGGATCGCAAGCCGCGCGTGGACGGGGGGCCCTACTCCTCGGGCGCGATCGGCGCCTGCGCGGAGGCGCCGGGCGACGCGGCCTCGGCGCGGGCGTCCGCGCCCGCCGGCAGCTCGCCCAGCTCCACCTTGACCGACCGTTCGGCGGCGCCGCGGCGGACGCTCAGCGCGACGCTCTTCCCGACCCCCGCCGTCGCGACATACCAGCGCAGGCGGGCCGCGCTCGGGATGCGCCGCCCGTCGAACCCCGTGATGACGTCGCCCACCTGCAGCCCGCTCGCGGCCGCGGGGCCGCCGTGCACGACGTCGGTCACGACCACCTCGCGCGGGCGCCCCTGCGCCGCCGCCGCCCGCAGCTCCCGGACCGAGATCCCCATCCAGCTCCGCACCACGTGTCCGTGCTCTCGCAGCTGCTGCAGGATCTCCTTCGCCATGTTGATGGGGACCGCGAAGCCGATGCCCTGGCCGGTGGCGTTGATCGCGGTCGCGATGCCGACGACCTCGCCGCGCAGGTTCACGATGGGACCGCCCGAGTTGCCGGGGTTGATCGACGCGTCGGTCTGGATGAAGTCGTAGTAGCCGTCGCGGCCCGCGGGCGCGACGTCTGCGCGGCCGGTGTGGCTCACGACGCCCACGGTCACGCTGTGCGAGAGGCCGAACGGGTTTCCCACCACCATCACCCACTCCGCGATCTGGAGGTGGTCCGAGTCGCCGAGCGGCAGCACGGGGAGCGGCCGGTCGGCCTCCACCTTGAGGAGCGCCACGTCGCTCGCCGCGTCGCAGCCGACGACCCGCGCCGCCAGCCGCTCCTCGTCCTCACCCACGTCCACCTCGACCCGCGAGGCACCCTCGACGACGTGCGCGTTCGTGATGATGAAGCCGTCGCGGTGGACGATGAAGCCGGTGGCGAGCCCCTTGCGCGCGCCCTCCCCGTGGAACTGGTCGAAGAAGTCCTTCAGCGGATCGCCGGGGGGTGGACCTTCGCCTGGGCCCTGCGTCGTGAGGATGCCGACGACGGCCGGGAGCACGGACTCGGCGAGCCTCGACAGCTCCGGGAGCCCCGCCCCGACGCGCGCCTGGGGCGCGCGGACCTCGGTGAAGAGGGCCCCAGCCCGAGCGCTCCAGGGGTGGGCGGTCGCCATCGCCACGCACAACGCAAGCCACCGACTCGCCATCCCTCACCCCCCGCGATCAAGGTGAGGGCGAACGCGGGCCGCCACAAGGCGGGCTGGCCGCCTGCCGCCGTGCGGCTCGGTGGGGGCGCGGCCGGACGTGCCGGATCGTCAGCGCCCCGCGTGCTCTGCCACGATGCGGTCGAGCGCCGCGCGATCGGACGCCGTGTGCTGCTCGGTCGGCGTCGCAGGGCGCGCCCCGCGCGAGAGTGGCTTCACGGCGCGCGCGGGCCGCGGTTTCGCGCGCTCCTGCTCGAGCCCGAGCGCGACCTTCGCCTCGTGGACGCCGCGCTCCACGAAGTCGCCCGCGCCATGCGCCGCGTTCCAGCGCTCGAGCACCGTCCTGCCGTGCACGGGGACGAGGGCGACCGCAGCGGCGAGCGCGCCGAGCAGGGCGAGGCCGACGAGGAGCTTCAACATGCGATCCGGCCTAGCACGTCCGGACGGCCGGGGCGAGCTTTCGACCCGGGCGCTCGCGTCACTCGATGAGCCCCGCGTCCTTCGCCGCCTTCCCGAGCTTCTCCTTGAGCCGCTCGAAGCGCTTGCGGAGCGCCGCCTCGCTGACGGGCGGCGCGCCCTCGTCGGCCAGCACCATCGCGACCTCGCGCCAGGCGAGGCCCCGGTCCACCCGGAGGATGAGGAGCGCCGTCTCCTCGGGCTCGAGCGCCTCGCGGAGCTTCGCCATCCGCTCGTCGCGCCAGGCCTCCTCGCCGGCCGCCGTCGAGCGGACCTCCTCGGCGAGCCGCGAAGCCTCGGTCGTCTCGAGCCTGCGCCCCCGCTGCCGGTACGGATCGCGGACGAAGCGCGCGCTGGCGTGCCACGCCACCCGGTAAGCCCAGCCGCGCAGCGAAGCGTCCCCCCGGAAGGCGGGGAGCCCCTCCCACAGGTCCTCGGCGAACTGCGAGAAGACCTCGTTCGCGTCGGCCTCGCTGCGCAGGATCGCCGACAGGTAGGAGAGCACCTGTGGCCCGAGCTCCTGGATCGCCGCCGCGGTGGCCTCGCGCCTCCGCCCTCCGGCGAGCAGCGCCTGGACGCGCGCGTCGAGCGACATCGCTCCCATGTACCACGCGCCGTGCGGCCGCAGAAGACGTGCCGGGGGTGGCGCGCTTCACGGCGAGCCGCGCAGGCCGAGCGCCAGCGCGA
>DASWDS010000308.1:0-3565 GCA_036395165.1 Anaeromyxobacteraceae bacterium
GGTCGGGGTCGGGGTCGGGGTCGGGGTCGGGGTCGAGGTCGCGGTCTCTCCCCCCGCGCAACGGCTACAACGTCACCATCCCCCTCCTCGCGGCAATCACGATGGCCTCGCTGCGGCTCTCGGCGCCGAGCTTGCCCAGGATCGACTCGACGTGGAACTTGGCGGTGCGCTCCGAGATCCCGAGCCGCTGCGCGATGACCTTGTTGGGCAGGCCCTCGGCGAGGAGCGCCAGCACCTCCGTCTCGCGCGGCGTGAGGCCCTCGGCCTCGCCCCGTGTGGCGGCGGTGGGCGGCCTCACCCAGGCGGCGAGCGAACCCTCGAGCGCGAGGAGCCCGCTCGCGGCGGCGGCGAGCGCGGCGGCGAGCCGGTCCGCGCCCGCGTCGCGGAAGAGCACGGCGCGGGCGCCGGCCGCGAGCGCCTCCGATGCCTGCGCCTCGCCCGCGACGAGCGCGACCAGGGGCAGCGCCGCGAGCTCCGGCGGCGGCGTCGCCTCGCCCGGCCCTGCGTCCCAGAGCGCGACGTCCGCGCCGAGCGCCGAGAGCTCGTCGGCCGCCGCGGGCGCGCCGGGCGCGACCCCGCCGACCACGAGGACGTCCGGGCGCCCCGCCAGGAGCGCCGAGAGCCCGCTCCGCGCGAGCGGGTCCTCGCTCACGATGACGGCGCGGGGCGGCTCCACCTCCGCTGCATAACGGCGCGCACCTGGCGCGGCAGTCGGAGACGCCCCCGTCGGACCCGGCGACCCTGCGGGAGCCCGATGTATTTTCTGGGCAGGGGGTCACCATGGCCGATCGACGCCAAGTGGACGATCGCGCGCCGGAGGAGATCGAGGCGCAGCGCAGCCTCGAGCGAAATCGCCCAGGCCACGCCGTGCGCCAGCTCTTGCGCGCGGAGCGCCAGGCCGTCCTCTCGACCGTGTCGGCGCGCCGCCAGGGCTGGCCGTTCGCCTCGCTCGCGCCCTACGCGCTCTCGAGCGAGGGCGAGCCCATCCTCCTCCTCAGCACGCTCGCGCAGCACACGAAGAACATCGCGCTCGACCCGCGCTCGTGCTTGTTCGTGCAGGACGGCGCGGCCGCCGCCGACCCCCAGGCCGGCGCGCGCGCCACGGTGATGGGACGCGTGCGCCGCGCCGAGCCCGGCGAGGTCCCCGACGTCCGCGCCCGCTACCTCTCCCGCCATCCGCAGGCGGAGAAGTACTTCGGCCAGCACGACTTCGACCTGTACCTGCACACGATCGACGAGGTGCGCTTCATCGGTGGGTTCGGGGTCATCGGGTGGGTGCCGGGTCGCGACGTGCTCGTGGACCCCACCGAGGACCCGCTCGCGCCGCACGCCGCCGGGGTCCTCGAGCACGTGAACGGCGATCACGCCGACGCGCTCTCGTTGCTGTGCCGGACGCGCGGCCGCGCCGGAGAGGGCGCGCGGATGATCGGCCTCGACGCGTACGGGTTCGACGTGGAGGGGCCCGAAGCGGGCCGGCTGCGCTTCGAGTTCGCCCTGCCGGCCGAGACGCCGGCGGACGTGCGCGACCGGTTCGTCGCGCTCGTCCGCTCGGCGAGGCAGCGGGTGTAGTGGAGGAGCACTAGCGAATCCCGATCCCCGCGTCGTCATAGCGCTGCCGGCGCTCGACCAGGCCGGGGAAGTCCCACCACGACACCGGGCCTGGCGGCGGCGAGGCGCCGTCCCACGCGGTGGGGCGCCGCGGGTCACCCGGGCCGGGGACCACGAGCGAGCCGACGAAGTCGCCCTTCTGGTAGACGCGCTCGATCGTGGCCGCGAGCTTCGCCAGCTCCGCGTCGGAGACGCGGCCGCTCGACGTCGCCTGGTAGAACTGGACGGTGACACGGACCGGGAAGCGCGCGTCGCGCTCGACCGTGAGGTTCGCGAGCTCGGTGAACGGTCCCTCCAGCTCGCCGTGACCGAGCACCGCCGCCTCCATCGCGTCCGCCTGCGTGCGCGCCATCGCGGGGGCGGGGGCCGCGGGCGAGGCGCTCTTCCCGGCGCCGAAGGCCATCGCGCGGCGCGGCGGCGGGCGCACGACGAGCGGCACCTGGACCAGCATGAGCAGGTTCGCGTCCTCGCCGAGGGACGCCGCGTCCTCTCCGTTCGAGGTGACGCCGGCCGCCCGCACGTCGGAGAGCCGCTCGGCGGTGAGCGGCGCGCGCTCGCCGCCGGCGTTGAAGAAGAGGCGCTGTCCCCAGCTCGCGTCCCCGCTCAGCGTGTCGCGCGCGTTGTCCACGATCGTCACCGACGTGCCCTGGCGCGTGATGAGCAGGGTCAGCACCGCCGGATGTCCGGCCGTGGACTGGTAGTTGAAGATGACCGGGTGGAAGGTGGCCTTCCCGCTGTGCGGCACGGGCAGGAAGGCGGCCTGCGCGGAGACGAGCGCGTGCGTGTCGCGCGGCGCGAGCAGCGACCCGCTGCGGATCGAGCCGGCGGCCGGGAAGCTCAGGTACCGCGCCGGATCGGCGAGCACGTCGCGCAGGCTCACCACCCGCTCCGAGCCTCCGCGGCGCTCGTTGCCGACGCGCAGGAAGATGCGGTCGAGGCGGACGTCGGCCGTGCGATCCTTGAAGTTGGGGAAGCGCAGCACCGGCATGAGCGCGAGCTTTCGGCCCGCGCCGTCGCCCGACACCACCTCGATGGTGACGTCGCTGATGTTGGGCCCGACGGACGACCCCTGCCAGCGGCCGGTGTCCTCCCACGTGAGGTTCAGGAGCTGGAGCCCGTGCGCGCCAGCGAGGCGCTGGGCCTGGGCGTCGCCCACCATCCCGGCGACGCGCTGCACCACGGCGGGGTAGGCGGCGTCGGGCGCGGAGAGCGGTGCGGGGGCCGCGCCGACGGCGGCCGAGAGCGCGGCGGAGAGCAGGGCGAGGCGGGTCATGGCGTTCCTCCGAAGGCGTCCGGGAGGGTGAACGCACGACCGGCCCGCGGGATCTGCGGCCGGGCTCCTACCCGAGCGTCACCTTCCGCACCCCTCGCTCCTCGAGGAGCCGCTTCACGCGATCGCGCAGGTCTCCCTGCAGCGCGAGGGCATCGCCCTCGACCGAGCCGCCGCAACCGAGCGCCTGCTTCAGCTCCTTGAGCCAGCGCGCGAGGTCGCCGGGGCGGAGCTCGAGCTTCTCGATGATGGTCGCCTCCTTGCCGCCGCGCCCCTTGCGCTCGAGGCGCACCACGGCGCGCGCAGGGGCCTTCGGCGCCGCCGGCGTCGCGGACATGGGGGCCGGCTCGGCCTTCATGCCGAGCCGCTCCGCGAGATGGCCGAAGGGATTGTGGAACGGCTCCGGCGGGGGTGCCGGCGGCTTCTCGCGCTTGCTCATGGCCTCCTCCGGGAGAGTCGTCCCGCCTCCTCGGCCCAGGCGCCGCCGAGCCGTGCGCCCAGCGCGAGCCCCTCGTCCTCCGACGGGCCGTCCGGCACGGCGCGCGCCGCGCGATCGAGGAGCAGGCGCTCGAGCGCGAGATCGTCGAAGAGCCTCGCCGCGTCCGCCGCGTCGAGGCCGCTCGCCGCGAGGTGGGCGGCGCGGCGATGCGCCGCGATGCCGCGGGCGGCGAAGAACGCGTCGGCCGC
>DASWDS010000309.1:0-4234 GCA_036395165.1 Anaeromyxobacteraceae bacterium
CGCTCGCTCCCCCCAGCTGAGGTCGAGCTACGCGAAAGCGCAGCTCGACCGGAAATCGCTCTGACTCGCCGAGAACTGCGTTTGCGAGCACGAGAACCGGCGAAAGGCGAGTCAGAGCGCCTCCGCCACGAACCTCCAGAGCGCCATGAACTCGCGCCGGCCGAAGCCCGCGCCCGACTTGAAGAGCGTCGTGTTCCAGCGCCACTCGAAGTGGCCGATGACGTCGAGGTGGTCGGCGAGGACGAGCCGCGCCGCTCGCCCGTCGAGCGTCTGGGACGAGGCCGGCACGATCCCGTCGTTGGCGCGGGGTGCATCCTCCACGGCGGCGCGCGCGGCGCCCGCCGGTCGCGCCGAGATCCACGTTCCGTCCGGGAACCGGCCTGGGCGGAAGTCGTCGCTCGCCGCGCCTGCATAGCAGAGCGCGTAGACCGCGCGGCGGTCGAGCGCGTGCAGGCCGCCCGCGAGCGTCGGCCTGGGCGCGACCGTCACGACCTCGACGAGGCGCGCCCGCTCCGCCCCACCGATGCGCTCGTTCAGCCCCGCCATCCGCTCCGGCGCGAGGTCGTGCAGGAGGCGCCCGTCCGACATGACCATCCCGCGGAAGCGCTCGATCTGCCGCGCCGTCTCCTCGTCCATCCCGGCGAGGAGCGCGATGGCGGGGGCGTTCACCTTGGGCCGCGGCGCGACCGCCTGGAAGAGCGTCACGAGGAAGGCGACCCCGGGGACGCCGAGCTTCTCCCGGATCCGGCCCGCGTCGGCCATGATGGTCGCGACCGACATCCCCTCGAGCAGCAGGTGGTAGAGCCCGCGCACGAAGCTCTTCGCGATGGGGGTCCCGTGCTGCGGGGCCGAGATCGTCACGACCGTGCCCACGTGCCGCGCCAGCCGCGCGCGCACCTGGGGGTCCTCGCCCTTGAAGTGGAAGCGGGGGTTCATGAGCAGCCGCGCGTCGAGCCCGCCGGTGGAGTGGCCGACGAGGTGGACGCGCGGGCCGCGGCCCCGCGCCTCGCCGCGGAGGAGCGCGCCGCCCAGGATCATCAGCAAGGCGTCGTGGAGGCTCCGGACACGCGCCTCGAGCGACCCCATGGGCGGCGGCTCGTGGACGTGGATCCTCCCGCGCAGCTCGGGCCGGGCGCTCGCGAGCGCCTTGATGACGTGGTCGAAGTAGACGATGCGCGGGCCCGCCCGGCGTCCGAAGCTGCCGAAGCCGAAGAAGCCCGGCACGAGCAGGACGTGGTCGGCGCGGCGCACCGCGGCAGGATATCGGCGCCGCCGCCGCGGCCCCGGGCCCGATGGGGGTCGCTACCCCGCAGCGAGCCGCGCGCCGAGCGCCTCGAGACCGTCCTTGTCCGGCGCGTAGAGCAGCCCGAGCCGCACCTCGCCGCCGTCGGCCCCCTGATAGCGCACCGAGAGCCGGTACCGCTGCGAGTGGCAGATCTCGTCGACCACGAACCGGAGCTCGCGGCCGTCACGACGCACCACGTCGAGCGCGCGGGCAGCCTGTTCGGGCAGGTCCATCGGCCGCATGAAACCACGGACGAGCGCGCGGTGCGAGTGCGGCTATATTGCGCGGCCATGAGCGTCACCGTGGAGACCGGCACCACCCTCGCCTTCGACCGCTTCTGGCGCTGGCTCAAGCAGCACGCCAACTGCATCGTCCGGGCGGGCACCGTGGACACCTATCTGCACGACCAGGAGGCGTTCCACTGGCACCTCGAGGAGGACGCCGACCGCAACCCGGTCGTCCAGCTCGTCTGGGGAAAGCTCCTCGTCGGCGAGATGGTGATGGACGTGCGGGACGTCCTCTACGTCGAGGCGACTCCCTACGAGGACGGCGAGTCGGGCCAGCTCTCGTTCGAGCTCGTCGGCGGCTCGAAGGACGAGCCGTACGCGCTCTACCAGTTCGTCATGGCGCACGGGTTCGAGGGCTCGCAGGAGGAGGGCGGCCATCCGCAGGGCCTGAAGCACTGACGGCGTGCGGGCGCGGCCCGACGCGGCGTGGCGATTCGACCGACGTGCTCGTCGCGCGATGGTTCCGGCGCGGCGAGGCTCAGCGCTCCTCGGGCGGCGCGCGCTTGCGGAAGCCCGCGTACAGCGCGAGGTCGTAGGCGATCTTGAGCCCGCCCGCGACGAAGAACGGCACGCTCGCGAGCGCGGGGACGGCGTAGAGCGGGCCCGCCAGCATCGGCGACACCGACGACCCGATGGTGCGCGCGATCCCCGTGACGCCCGCCGCGGCCGAGCGCTCGTCGGGATCGACGACCGCCATCGTGTAGGACTGCCGCGTCGGCACGTCCATCTGCGAGATGGAGAAGCGCAGGAAGAGGGCCGCCATCGCGAGCGGGAGCGTCGGCATGAGCGGCACGAGGAAGAGGAGCACGTTGGAGGGCAGGTGCGTGAAGACCATGGTCCGGACGAGCCCGATGCGGCGCGCCACCCACGCCGCCGACAGCGCCGACACGCCGGCGAGCGCGTTCGCTCCGAAGAAGATCGCCCCGAGGACGGCCGGGTCGGCGCCGAAGCGGCGGTGGAACCAGTACGCGACGAAGGCCTGGACGACGAACCCGCCCGCGAACGCGTCCACCGCGAAGAGCCCGGAGAGGCCCAGCACCACGCGGCGCGACCGGTCGAGCCCGAGGCTCGCCCGCAGGAACGACGGGCGGCCCGCCGGCGCCTCGCGCTTCGCCCGCGGCGCCTCGGCGGCGGGCGAGAGCCGGCTGAAGAGGACGAGCAGCACGAGGCCGAGCGCGCCGTAGCCGAGCACGATGACGCGGTAGCTCGCGAGCGGCCCGAGCCCGCGCGCGAGCAGCGCGGAGGCGAGCGCGCCGCCCGCGAGCGAGCCGAGGGCGGTCGCGAAGGCGCCGCAGAGCTGGTACCAGGCGAAGACGTGCGTGCGCCGCTCGCCCGGCACCGCCTGCGAGAGCGCAGCCTGCTCGATGGCGAGGAAGGGACCGACCTCGTTCCCCGCCGGGCTGATGACGCCCACCGTCGCCGCGAGGAGGAGGAGCGCGAAGCTCGTCGTGGCGCCGAAGAGCGCGCCCGCGAAGACCATCAGCGCCGCCCCGACGATCAGCATGCCGCGCCGCCCGACGCGATCGGCGCGGGTGGTGAGGGCGAGCGAGATCACGGTGTCGCCGAGGAGCGTGAGGGTGAGGAGGAGGCCGATGCGCGCCTCGGAGAGCCCCGCGGCGGCGAGGTAGAGCACGAGCACGACGGAGAGGAAGCCGTAGGCGAAGAGGCGGACGGCGCGGGTCGCGAAGAGGAGAGCGATGTCCCGCCTGGCGGTCGAGGGGTCGCTCACGCGCCCGACGGTACACCAAGCGGGGGCGCGCGAGGCCTTGGACCGCATGCCCTCCGGAGGTCGCGGTCGTGAACCTTCGAGAGGCCTCGCACGTCCTGCAGGAGCGAGCCGGTCCCGCGCCCACGGCACACGCTCCGGCGGGTCACCTTTCGGCGTCACGGGTGTCTTCATTCACGACGGGCACGGAGGGCCGCGACCGCCGGAGGGCTCCACCATGCAAGGCTGCATCACAGGTCGCGACGTGCTCCGTCACCCCCTCACCATCTGCCGGCTGTGGGGACCCGGTTGCTACCTCCGCTGCCTGCGCGCCGTCGTGAGCGGCCGGCGCTGCACCTTCCTCGACGTGATCGAGATCGGCGCGCGCCGCGGCTGACCGCCGGCGCGTCAGCCCGGGACCTCGCCCCCGCGGCGAACGCGCGCGATGAGCTCCGTCAGCTCGTCGAGCGGCGCTGGCTTCCCGAGGTGAGCCTCGAACCCCGCCTCGAGCGCCCGCCGCGCGTCCTCGGGCTGCGCGTAGCCGCTGAGCGCGATGAGGCGCGTGCCCCGGAGCGACTCCTCGGCGCGGAGCGTCCGGGCGACCTCGTAGCCGTCCACGTCCGGGAGCCCGATGTCGCAGAGCACGACGTCGGGCGGCAGCTCCCGCGCCTGCGCGATCCCGGAGCGCCCGTCGTAAGCCGCGCGGACGCGGTGGCCGGTCAGCCGGAGGACCTCCACCAGCGACTCCGCGGCGTCGCGGTTGTCCTCGACGACGAGGATGTCGAGGGCGCGCCCCGCGGGCGCGACGCGCGCGCCCGCCACCGGCGCCGCCGGCGGCGGGGACGCCGGAAAGATCACCGTGAACTCGGATCCCTGATGGGGTCCGGCGCTGCGCGCGCTCACCGAGCCGCCGTGCAGCTCGACGATGCCCTTCACGAGCGCGAGCCCGAGGCCGAG
>DASWDS010000310.1:0-5668 GCA_036395165.1 Anaeromyxobacteraceae bacterium
AGGCGGTCGGCGCGACCGCCGCCGACGTCCGGGCGCTCCTCATCGCGGAGGCGGGCCTCACCGGCCTCGCGGGCGGCGCCGCCGGCACGCTGCTCGCGCGCGTCGCCGCCCTCGCGGCGGACGCCGCGCTGCGGCGCGTGCTGCCGGATCTCCCGTTCAGGCCGGAGACGGTCTTCGCGTTCCCCGCGTGGACGTGGGCGCTCGGCGTCGCCGTCGCGGTGCTCGCCTCGGTGGCCGGGGCGCTCGCCCCGGCGGCGGCCGCCGCGCGCATCGACCCGGCGCGGAACCTGAGCTGACCCTCGCATAGCGAAGCCCACTTGACCTGATCCCTGCTGCGTCGCGCGCTGGCTGCCTGCGCGGGGCGGACTCCTCCGTCCGCTGCTCGACGTGCCTTTCAGGCACGCCTCCGCTGCTCCATCGTCGTGCGCCCCCGCTCGGCGACGCCATCACGCGCCTCGCGACGGGCTCAGGCCAAGTGAGCCCCGCTGTCACTCGGCGCGCTTCATCCCGCTCTTGACGAAGCGGGCCAGCGCCTGGATCTCCGCCTCGGAGAGCTTGCCCTGGTACGCCGGCATCTTCCGCTCCGGGACGCCGTCGGCGATGTCCTTCGCCAGCTCCGCCTCGCTCTTCGCCGTGTTCGTGAGATCGCGCACCTTCATGCGCCGCCCCATCGCCGTGTCGGCGCGGCCGTCCTTGCCGTGGCAGGGAGAGCAGCGCCGCTCCCACAGCGCGGCGGTGTCGGCGGCGCGCGCGTGGGCCGCGAGCGCGAGCGCGAGCGCGGCGGCGGCCAGGAAGCGAGGGGTGCCGGTCATGGTCGGTTCCGTCCTCGAAAAAAGGGAAGGGCCGCGAGCGCGACGCCCACGGCCCCCCTCGCAACGCTGCGCGGCTTCGTTACTTCTTGAGGCCGGCGACGAAGGCGGCGACGGCGTCCGCGTCCTCGATCTTGACCGGCTTCATCTTGCCCTTGCCCTCGGCGATCGCCTTCTTCACCTGGTCGGCAGGCAACCCGGCGATCGCGGTCGGGGCCATCTTGGCGCCCTCGCCAGCCTTGCCGTGGCAGGCGGCGCACTTCGAAGCGTAGGTGGCGGCGCCGTCCGCGAAGGCGGCGGTGGCGAAGGCGACGACGAAGAGAGCGGTGACGATGCGCTTCATGTGGGTGACCCTTTCGTTGAGGAGGTGTCCTGCTGCCTCACCGCCCTGACGGAGGAGCGGGTGAGGCTATTCAATCGAGCCCTGGAATCAGCCAAGCGCTGGCTCGATCGAGCCGCCGTAACTACTACAAACCAGGCGCTCGGTCCAGAGTTCCATCCGGTCCGCGAGCGCCCCGGCCAAGGTCGCCCCTCGGGGCGTATTTGCCAAGGGTCGCTGGATTAGCCGGAGCGCGCTGTCCGGGCCGCGGTGGCCGACGCGGCGGCGTCGCGCCGCGGGTAGAGGACGAGCTCGCGCCCGACCTGCAGCTTGAAGCGCCGCGGGTTGCGAATGCCGTTCCAGCGGCAGATCTCGTCGACGGCGACGCCGAATTTCTGAGCGATGCCCCACAGCGAATCACCTGCGCGCACCTGGATGGTCGCGCGCAGGCGGCCCGCCACGTCGGCGAGCTTCGGCTGGGTGGGCGCGGGTGCGCCGGCGTGCGCCAGGACGGCACGGCGGGCCTCCGCCTTGCGCGCGCGCCCCGGCCGCTCGCTCGCCTTCCGCTCGGCCGACGCGAAGGCGACGCCCTGGCTCCGCGCGAGGGCATTCAGCGGGATGACGAGGTCCGTTCCCGACTTCACGCGCCGGCCCGCGCGCAGCCCGTTCATCCGCACCACCGTGGCCTGGTCGACGTGATAGGTGGCGGCAATCGCCTTCAGCGACTCCCCGGCTCGAACGCGGTGCTGCGCGAACGCGAGCTTGCCCGCCGCCTCCGAGACGCCCGGCCAGTTCTTCGCGAACGCCTCGCCCCGGCCCTTCGGCAGCTTGATGGCGTAAGCGCGCGGCGGGGTGCACGTGCGGCGCAGCTCGGGGTTCAGGTCGAGGAGCGCCTTCTCCGGCACCTCGGCGGCCTCCGCCACCGCGGCGAGCGGGATCGCGTGCGGGATCGTGACCTCCTCGTACTCCTGCCAGCGCTCCGGCTCGACCTCGCTGCGCTTGAACCCGAACGCCTCGGCGTGCTTCGTCACGATGGCGGCCGCCATCAGCTTGGGGACGTAGCCCTTCGTCTCCTTCTTCAGCACGCGCCCGCGCGCCATCGCCCAGAAGTCCTGCTCGCCCTTGCGCCGCGCCTTGAAGATCTTGCCCACGCCGGCGTTGTAGCCGGCCCACGCGAGACGCCAGTCGCCGGTCTGGCGGTAGAGCTCCTTCAGATACTTCGCGGCGGCGCGGGCGGCCTTCTCGGGGTCGCGGCGCTCGTCCACCCAGAAGTCCTGCTTCAGCCCCATCCGCTTGCCCGTGCCGGCGATGAACTGCCATGGGCCGACCGCCTTGGCGCGGCTCGTCGCGAGGTTCGCGAAGCCGCTCTCGATCATGGCGAGGTAGACGGTGTCCTCGGGCAACCCCTCCTCGCGCAGGATGCGACGGAACGTCGGGATATAGCGCGACGAGCGGCCGAGCCACTTCACGAAGTGGCCGCGGACGAGCGGCGCCTGGAAGAAGTGGACGTACGCGAGGACGTGCTCGTTCACCTCGATCGGGATGTCGTACTCAGCCTGCAGGCGGCGCAGGTCGTGATCGATCTCGGGCAGGCCCGCGATGCGGCCGGCGGGCTCCACCGGACCGGCGCCCGACTCGCGGCCGAACACGTCGCGCAGGCGCAGCCGCAGCGGCGACTCGAGGCCGAGGCGGGCCGCGGCGCGGGCCGCGGGGTCCTCGGGCATCATGGGCTCCGTGAGGCGGGCCTTCTCCTCGGCGGCGCGCATCTGCTCGAGCTCGGCCGATTCCGCCTGGACCTCCTCCTCGATCACGGGCTCGTCGGGCGTCTCGGCGTCGGCGCTCTCGCCCTCGCTCGAGGCGCCGTTCGCAGCCGCCCGGGCGCCGGGCGCCGGCGCGGCGGTCTCGGCCGGGGTCGCCGCGGCGGAGGCAATCACCCCGGGTGTCGCGGCGACGGCCGCGACCTCGAGCGCGCTCGGCGACGGGAGAGGTCGTTCGACGTCGGAGGCGCTCGCGGTAGAGCCGGCAACACCCGCGAGCACGCAAAAGAACAGCACTTTCGATCGGTTCATGCGCTTCCTTGGCTGCGTATCGAGGCGAGAGCCGGCCAGTAGCCTCGTTGGGGCCATCGTAGCGGCTGGTGAGCACGAATGGAAATCGCCCGTAGGGACGGGCGCATGGGCCCGCGCCCCGAATCGCGGCAGAACGGCGAGCCCCAGGGTCCGCGCGTGCCGGGGCACCAGCCGCACGGGGGGTGCGCCGTGCGACCTGCCCCTGGTGGGCGATCAGCGGGCGACCTGACCGTGGCCCGGACCGAGGATCCGCTTCAGGTAGCTCGTGTACTCGAAGTGCGTGGAGCTGTCGGGCGTGTGGCAGGCCCGGCACCGCTCCTCGGGGGGGCTCCGGTCGATGTGCCCGGGCGGATCGAGCGCGTGCAGGCTCGCGGGGCCGTGGCACGCTTCGCACTGCACGTCGCGCCGGCCCTCGGTGGCTGCCACGTTGCACGCGCCGCCGGGCTGCTTCCAGCCCGTCACGTGGCAGCTGACGCAGTCGAGGTCGTACTGCCGCCGCGTCTTCACGAGCGTCTCGAACGCGCCGGCGTGCCCGGTGCCCTTCCAGTGCTGGATCGCGGGCGCGTGACAGCCGCTGCACGCGAGCGTTCCGCCGCGCGGGGGCTGGTCCACGCCGATGTACGTCGCGCTGCCGGAGCTCGGATCCGGACAGGGACGCTTCTGCGCCCTCGCCTGGGCGAGGTTCAGCTTCGCGACCTCGCCGTAGTACCGGGTGAGGAGGGTGCGGACCTCGCGGTCCTCGGGGAGCGACTCCGTGAGCTGGATGAAGCTCACCCGCAGCGAGGGCCGGTCGGGCGGCGGGTCCGGCAGCGGCTGCGCGCGCAGCTCCCTCGCGCGCGCCTCCAGCTCCGCGATCTTCGCAGCCAGCGCACGGGCGAGCTCGACCTGCCCGGCCGCGAGCGCGGCCTCGCGCCGGCGCGAGTACTCGAGCCGGCGGTGCTCCGTCAGCTCGAGCTCCTCGTCGCGCTGCGCCGCCCCGGTGAGGACGGTGAAGCCGCGCGAGAGGTCGCCGCGGAGGAAGAGGTCGATCCGCGCCAGCGACTGTCCGCGACCCTGGACCTGCACGACCGGCACGGCGGCGTCGAGGAGCGCCCGGTTCGCGTCGTCCTGGAGGAGGCTGTCGCGATGCGCGGCGAGCAGGAGCGCCAGGCCGGCGCGCTTCGCCTCGTCGGCGTGCCCGAGCGCCGCCCGCGTCCCGCCCTCGTGGACGACTCCGATCCGGACCGGCGCGGGCGGCACGTTCCCGAGCTCGCCGACCGCCACCCGGCCGACCAGCGCGGGCGCGAACGGCAGCCCCGTCCGGCGCGCGAACGCCGCTCCGGCGAGGAGGTCGCGCTCGCCCATGACCGTCGTCGCGAGCTTCATCTTCTCGAGCGCCGCCGCCACCGTCTGCGCCTTGAGCAGCTCCTGCGCGCTCGTCTCGGCGGTGAGCGCGCTCTCGAAGAGGAGATCCCCGCCGCCCACGAACAGGACGGGCTGGCCCTCCGCGCGGATCTTCTGCAGCACGGCCGCGGCGCGCGGGAGGCCACCCCGCTGATCCTGGCTGCATCCGCAGGGCTCGAGGTAGCCGCCCAGGTCCGCGGTGTAGACGAGCGTGACGTGGTCCGCCACCTCGGGCCGCGGGCGCGCGGCGGCCGGGCGTGCGCCTGACGCGGCCACGAGCGCGACGGCCGCGCACAGGGTGGCTTCGAGCTTGCGCATCCGAGCGGGACGGCTTAACACGAACCGGCCTTTCGCGCTCACGAGCGCTCCCATGCCGCCGGAGGTCGTGTCCAAGCCGTGCAGATCGGGCCGTATACCTTCGCGGGGCGCTTCTTCCTGGCTCCGCTGGCCGGGGTCTCCGACCGTCCCTTCCGGAAGATCTGCCGCGAGATGGGCGCCGCCTTCACCTACACCGAGATGGTCTCCGCGCATGGCCTCGTGCACGGCACCGAGCAGACCGAGAGCTACCTCGACCGCGATCCGGAGGAGACGCCGTTCGCGGTCCAGATCTTCGCCGCCGAGCCCGACGTGCTCGCGCGCGGCGCCGAGGCGGCCGTCCGGCACGGCGCCGGCATCGTCGACATCAACATGGCGTGTCCGGTGAAGAAGGTCTGCGGCACCGGCGCGGGCGCCGCCCTCGCGCGCGAGCCCGAGCGCGTCCGCGCGGCGGTCGAGGCGGTCCGCGCGGCCGCCGGCGTCCCGGTCACGATCAAGATCCGCGCCGGGTGGGACGAGGCGAGCCTGAACTGCGTCGAGGTCGCGCGCGCGGCGGAGGCCGGCGGAGCGAGCGCGGTCGCGCTGCACGGCCGGACCCGCGCCCAGATGTACTCCGGGCGCGCGCGCTGGGACCTCGTGCGCGCCCTGTAGGAGGCGGTCTCGATCCCGGTGCTCGGCTCGGGCGACGTCTGGACCGCCGGCGACGCGCTCCGCATGCGCGCCGAGACCGGCTGCGACGCGGTGCTGGTCGCGCGCGGCGCGTGCGGGAACCC
>DASWDS010000311.1:0-4596 GCA_036395165.1 Anaeromyxobacteraceae bacterium
CTCGTTTAGCCATTTCGCAAGGGGCTGCGCCCCTCCCCGCCGAGCAAAGCTCGTCGGGGCCCCTCCCTGCTGGCCGGGTCCCGTGCGCTGCCGCAGGCGGCATGCGCCGCCTCTCCGGCAGCGCCCCGGCGCGCTCGCTTCGCTCGCGTGTTCGCAAATCATGCTCGCCCGTTTAGCGGCGGGCACGCCGGCCGGTTCTTTCAGCGGCGGCCGGGCTGGCCGTGAGTCGGCTCAATCGGAGACGCGAAGTACCACCTCGCCCCGCACGCGCGTTAGCATGCTCGCATGAACCGCCCCTCCCTCCTCCTCGCCGCCGCGGCGCTGGCGCTCGCCGCGTGCGGGCCGGCGCGCATCGAGACCGACCCCGCCACGATCCAGCTCTTCGGCCGCGGGCAGCAGGCCAGGATCCACGCGGTGGCGCTCGCCAGCAACGGGCGCGCGCTCGCGAACGAGGTGTGCGCCTGGTCGTCGTCCGAGCCGAACGTCGCGAAGGTGGAGGGGCGGCACAACGAGGCGACGGTGACCGCCGTCGGCCACGGGCGCGCCGTCGCGCGCTGCTCGATCGGGAGCGTGAAGGCGGAGGTCCCGATCACGGTCACGACGGTCTCGCGCGTCGACATCTCGCCGAAGGAGCTCCAGCTGCGCATCCTCGACGAGATCGCGCCGGCCGCCCTCGCCGTCCGCGCCTTCGACGGAGACGGGCGCGAGGTCCAGGGGCGGATCGTCGCGACGCGCTGCCAGGACGAGAACGTGTGCCGCGGCGACGCCCGCGGTCAGGTGTGGCCGGTCGGCCCGGGCGACTCGAAGGTCGTCGTCCGGGTGGACGACGGCGAGGGCGAGGCGCCCGTGCACGTGGTGGACGCCCGCACCGCGGCCGGGCGGCCGCGCGCCGTGTCCGGCAATCCGATGGAGCACCTCGACGCGCCGCCGCCGCCGGAGCGGCGCCGCGCGAAGCGATAGCAGCGCGCTCGAGGTGCGGGCTACCGCAGGCTCCCCAGGATCCGCTGCGCGTCTCCCGCGCGCGGCCCCCTGGGGCAGATCTTGAGGTAGTCGCCGAGCATCTGGGCCGCGAGGGCGCGGTCGTAGTTGCGCCCCCTCCTGTCCGAGCGGCTGCGCCCGAGCCAGTACAGCGCCGGGCAGCTCTGCGGATCGGACTTGAGCGCGCTCGTGTACGCCTTCTCGATCGCCTGCACCGGCGCGCCGCGCGCCTCCTCGACGTCCGCCATCTCCACGTACGCCGCCGCGGCGCCGCCGGTGGTGCTGTCGCCGTACTCCTTCACGGCGAGCTCCAGCTCCTCGAGCGCCTTGCCGTAGTCCTTGCGGTCGCGGTACACGCGCGCGAGCGCCACGTGCGCCTCCGGATAGCGCTTCTCCTGCGCGATGGCGCGGTCGTAGGCCGCCCGCGCGCGGTCGAGATCGCCGTCGGCGCGGTACGCGTCGCCGAGCAGCTTCGTGACGCGCGCGTTCCCCACTCGGTCGCTCGCCTTCTCCAGCGCGGACACGGCCTGCTTCGCGCCGCCCTGCCGCTGCATGAGCGCGGCCGCGAGGTCCACGTAGAACCCGAGCCGCGCCGGGTCGAGCTGGATCGCCTTCTGGAAGGCGTCCGCCGCGCCGCCGACGTCGCCGCCGCGCAGCTTGCGCCGGCCGATCAGGTCGTGGATCTCCGCGTTCGACGGGTCCAGCGTGACCGCCTTCTGCTCGTCGGCGTCGCCCTCGCTCGCCTTTCCCTGCGCGTGCAGCACCGACCCGCGGAGAGCGTGCGCCAGCGCGACCTGCCGCGGCGAGGCGCCCTGCCCCATGTCGAGCACCTTGGCGATGCGCTTCAGCGCCTCCTGCGCCTGCCCGCCGTCGAGGAGGAGCTGCGCCTTCCCCAGCAGCGACGGCACGTGGTCGGGCGCGAGGCGGGTGAGCGCCGTGTCGTAGAGCGCCGACGCCTGGATCTCGTAGCCCTGCCCGCGCCGCCGCCACTGCTCGGCGAGCATCTGCGTCACGCGCACGTCGCCGGGCGCGTTCTGGCGCGCCATCCCGAGGTCGGCCCGCGCCGCGTCGAGGTCGCCCGACTGCATCTCGACCACGCCGAGGACGCCGTGCAGGAGCGAGCTCGCGCCCTCCGGGCCGGCCATCGCCCGCCTCAGCTCCTCGATCGCGCCGCGCGCGTCGCCGCCGTAGAAGTGCAGGTACGCGTCGGCGGCGTAGGCGTGCGAGTGGACCTGCGAGAGCCGCCGCACGGCCTCGAGGTGCTTGCGCGCCTCGTCGCGCAGGGACTCGCTCTCGCCGTGCTCGCCCCAGCGGACGGCGTCGATGTAGGCGAGGTAAGCGTGGCCGCCGAGCGAGTCGGGGTCGCGCTCCAGGATGCGCTCGCACAGCCGCGCCGCCTCCTTGTACGAGGCGTAGCTGTCCTTCTCGAGCAGCTCGCGCGTCTGCCGGAGGAGCTTGTCGATCTCGACGGCGCGCTCCTTCCGCATCGAGCTCACCGCGCCCCACCCGGCGAGCACGATCGCGAGCGCGAGCCCGAGCCCGAGCGTCGCCACGAGCGGCGCGCGCGAGCGCTTCGGCGGCGACGCGGCGGGCCCGTGGCGCCCGAGCGCGTACTCCTGCGTGGCATAGCGCGACGCGAGCTCCTCGGCGTAGGCGGCGTTGCGGGGCGCCGCCGGCGCGCGCGGGCGCAGCGGCTCGGACGCCGGCGCGGGGGGAGGCTCGGCAGGCTTCGCGATGGGCTGCACCGGCCGGAGCACGGGCGGCGGCTCGCGACCCGCGGCCGCGGTCGCTCTCCCGCTCGCGGGCGCGGTCGAGGCCGGCGCCGCGGGAGCGGGCGGCGCCGCGACGGGGATCGGCGTCGCCTCCGGCGAGACGCCCCACTTCCTCATCGACTCGAGCGTGACCGGATCGGCCGGCGCGGCCTGCCACGCCTTGCGCAGGTGGACGACGCCGGCGTCCTTCTCGCCGAGCTTGAGGTGGAGCTCGCCCGCCATGCGGCTCGCGGCGACGTCGTCGGGCTTCGTCGCGAGCGCGGCGGCGAGCTCCTCCAGCGCCTTGCGGTCCTTCCCCTGCGCGGCGTAGATGCGCGCGAGCAGGACGCGCGGCGACGGATCCGACGCGTGCCCCTTCACGCCCTTCTTGCAGACGACCATCGCCTCCATGAAGCGGCCCATGGCGAGGTACGCTTCGGTGAGGGGGCGATAGGCTTCGGAGCCGGGGTCGGCGGCGAACGCGTGCTCGAGTGCGGCGAGCTCCGCCGGCGAGAGGGGCTGGGCGGGGGCGGGCATGGGGGGACCTTCGAATACCAGGGCTCCGGCAGGGCGTCAAACGGTTTCCCCTTGTAATTCCGATGCCTACACGCTTTTGCCCTCGCCCGCGGTGCGGGTCCGCCTTCCGACCGCACCCGCAGGCGGCAGCGGACGGCCCGCAGGCCTTGGTCCTTGACACCTCCGGGTCCGAGCCGTTATCTAGGCACCCCCTCGCGGCCTCGAGGGGCTTGTTTCCGGGGCTGTAGCTCAGCTGGGAGAGCGCTAGAATCGCACTCTAGAGGTCGTCGGTTCGATCCCGATCAGCTCCACCAATCCGAGGGTCCGGCTCGCGCCGGGCCCTTTTTTTTCGCGCGCGCTCAGCGGAGCGCCGCGTCCACGGCCGCGACCACGCGCTCCACCTCCCGGTCGGCGTCGTTGGGCCAGTGGGGCGCGAACCGGACGAGGCCGTCCGGGATGGCCACCGCGACGCCCTCGCGGAGGAGCGCTTCGCGGAGCCTCCTCGGATCCCGTCCCGCGGGCGCCGAGGCCGAGAGGATGCAGGAGCGGCGCGCCGGGTCGGGCGCGCGGACGCTTCCGAACCCGCGCTCGCGGAGCGCTGGCTCGAGGCGATCGAGGTAGCGGTTCGCGTGCGCGTGGATGGCGGCGACGCCGAGGTCGAGGATGAGCCCGAGCGACGCGTCCAGCGCCGCCTGCGCGAGCGCGCTCTGCGATCCCGCCTCGAACACGCTCGCGTCGCGCCGGAGCGGGCGATCGTAGCGGAGGTGGCCCGCGCCGCTCGTCAGGAACGACACGGGGTCCTCGTGCGAGAGCCAGCCCGCGAGCGCCGGGCGGAGCGCCGCGAGGCGCTCCGGGCGCACGTAGAGCACGCCCGCGCCCTCCACGCCCATGAGCCACTTGTGCGCGCCTCCGGCGACGTAGTCGAGCCCGAGCGCGGCGGCGTCGAGGGGCACCGCCCCGAGCGCCTGGATGGCGTCCACGAAGAGCTCGGCGCCATGCCGGGCGCAGCGCGCCGCGAGCTCGCGGAGCGGCATCGCGACGCCGCTCCGGAACTGGACCGCGCTCACCGCGACGAGCCGTGCGCCCCGCCGGAGCACGGCCTCGACGGCGGCGAGCCCTTCGTCGTCGCTCGCCTCGAACGCGGCCACCGGCACGAAGGCGATCTCGAGCCCGAACAGCTCGGCCGCGCGTTGCCAGGGCGTCACGTTGGCGGGGAACTCGCCGTCGAGGAGCACCACGCGATCGCGGCTGCGCCACGGGAACGAGAGCGCGATGGCCTGCACGCCGTGCGTCGCGCCGCCGGTGAGCGCGACGTCGCGCGCCGAGGCGCCGAGGAGCCGCGCCAACCGCT
>DASWDS010000312.1:0-6188 GCA_036395165.1 Anaeromyxobacteraceae bacterium
GGGCGCTCGTCGAGCGGTTCCGCTCGGGCGATGCGCCGCTCGTGCTCTCGGTCTACGGTGGCGTGCTCGCGCCGCCCACGCTGTACGGGCGAGCGCTCTTCCTGGAGCTGGGCGCGCCCGAGGGCGAGGGTTGCGGGAAGCGCGTCGTGGCGCGCCACCGCGACGACGCTGCCGAGCTCGCGTGGCCCTCGTCGAGGCTCGCGGACATCGACGTGCCCGCGGACCTCGAGCGCGTCCGCGCCGAGCTGGACAGGAGCGTCGCCGGATAGCGAGCGAAGCTGATGAGCGCCCGGCCGCACCCCCCTCCCCATGGGGCTCCGAGCGCTCGCGCGGTCTTCGCGGCGCTCGGCTCGCGAGCAGGGCGTGCACCATTCCCGGGCACGCCGCCGCGACCAGTCGTACCAATCGTGACGTCCTCCCGGCCGCCGGTGCGCACGGGCGGTGACCTCGACGCGCGAGCTCGTTTCCTCCGTGCTGGCACGCTTCTCGCTCGCAACCAGGCGCGATCCACGAACCTCACACGCAAAGGACGGCCATGCTGCGAACTCCACTGTTTGCGACTCTCCTGGCGTCGGTGCTCGCCCTCCCGCTCGCGGGGCAGGCGGACGAGAAGACCATCAAGGTCGGGGTGCTCCATTCACTCTCGGGCACCATGGCCATCTCCGAGACGGCGCTGAAGGACGTGGCGCTGATGACGATCGAGGAGATCAACGCCGCCGGCGGCGTGATGGGCAAGAAGCTCGTGCCGGTCGTCGTCGACCCCGCCTCGAACTGGCCGCTCTTCGCCGAGAAGGCGCGCCAGCTCATCACGCAGGACAAGGTCGCGGTGGTGTTCGGGTGCTGGACCTCGGTCTCCCGTAAGTCGGTGCTGCCGGTGTTCAAGGAGCTGAACGGCGTCCTCTTCTACCCGGTGCAGTACGAGGGCGAGGAGCTCGAGAAGAACGTCTTCTACACCGGCGCCGCGCCCAACCAGCAGGCCATCCCCGCGGTCGAGTACCTCATGTCGGAGGAGGGCGGCGGCGCGAAGCGCTTCTTCCTGCTCGGCACCGACTACGTCTACCCCCGCACCACGAACAAGATCCTGCGCGCGTTCCTCAAGTCGAAGGGCGTGGACGAGAAGGACATCGAGGAGGTCTACACGCCCTTCGGTCACGGCGACTACCAGACGATCGTCGCGAACATCAAGAAGTTCGCCCTGGGCGGCAAGACGGCGGTGATCTCCACCATCAACGGCGACTCCAACGTGCCGTTCTACAAGGAGCTCGGCAACGCCGGCCTCAAGGCGACCGACGTGCCGGTCGTGGCGTTCTCGGTCGGCGAGGAGGAGCTGCGCGGCATCGACACGAAGCCGCTCGTCGGCCACCTCGCCGCCTGGAACTACTTCATGTCGCTCAAGAACCCGGCGAACGACGCGTTCATCAAGAAGTACCGCGCGTACGCGAAGAAGAAGGGGCTCGCGAACGCGGAGAAGGTGGTCACGAACGATCCGATGGAGGCGACCTACGTCGGCATCCACATGTGGAAGCAGGCCGTGGAGAAGGCCAAGAGCACGGACGCCGACAAGGTGATCGCCGCGGTGGGCGGCCAGACCTTCAAGGCGCCCTCCGGGTTCGCGCTGAAGATGGACGAGACGAACCACCACCTGCACAAGCCCGTCTTCATCGGCGAGATCCGCCCGGACGGTCAGTTCAACGTGGTGTGGAAGACGAAGGCGCCCATCCGCGCGCAGCCGTGGAGCCCGTTCGTCGCGGGCAACGAGGGCAAGCAGAACATGTGATCGCGTGAGCCGCGGGCCGGCCACCTCGGCCGGCCCGCACGCGGGACGCCCATGCGCCGACTGCTCCAGATCCTCCTCCTCCTCGCATGTTGGGCAGGCTCCCCCGCCCACGCCGCCGTCGATCCCGCGGCGGTGGCGCGGCTCGCGTCGGAGGACTCCGACGAGAAGCTCGCGGCCATCCGTCAGCTCGTCCAGGGTGGGGATCCGGCCATCGCGCGGCTCCTGCAGGCGCTCTCGGAGGAGAGGCTCCAGACTTCGGGGGGCAGGGTCCTCCTGGTGGACGGAGATCGCGTCCTCGACGCCGCGACCGGCGAGGAGCTCAAGCCTCCCCCCGACGATCGCGAGACCATCACGGTCAACAACCGCGTGCGGCGGGAGCTCGGCGCCGCGCTCGCGGCCCTCCGGCTCTTCGACCCGGACCGCAAGGTCCGGCGAGGCGCCGCCGAGGAGCTCGCGGCCACGGCGAGGCTCGAGGTCGCCCCGCTCCTCTCGCGAGCGCTGGAGAAGGAGCCGGACCGGCAGATCAGGGCGCTGCTCGTGCTCGCGCACGCTCGCGCGAGCCTGAAGGACCCCGATCCGGCCGCGCGGCTCGCAGGGGTGAGGGCCCTCGGCGCGAGCGCAGACCCCGCCGTCAAGAACCTGCTCGCCCCGTTGCTCGACGAGAAGGTCGAGCGCGACCCCGCCGTCCGCCAGCAGGCCCGGGCGTCGCTCGAGGCGGTCGAGCTGCGCATGCGCACGGGAGAGATCGTCGCGCGCGTCTTCACGGGCCTGTCGCTCGGCAGCATCCTGCTCCTCGTCGCGCTCGGGCTCGCCATCACCTACGGCGTGATGGGGGTCATCAACATGGCGCACGGGGAGCTGCTCATGATCGGCGCCTACGCGTCGTTCTCGATGCAGACCCTCTTCACGAGGCTCTTCCCGCGCGCCCTCGACTGGTACCTCGTCGCGGCGATCCCGGTCGCGTTCGCGGCGGCGGCCCTGGTGGGCGTCATCATCGAGCGCACCGTCATCCGCCATCTGTACGGACGGCCGCTCGAGACGCTCCTCGCGACGTGGGGCCTCAGCCTCTTCCTCATCCAGGGGGCGCGCATGACGTTCGGCGCCCAGAACGTCGGCGTCGCCAACCCCTCGTGGATGTCGGGCGGCGTCGAGCTCATGGCGAACGCCGTGCTGCCGTGGAACCGCATCGCCATCATCGCGTTCTCGCTGTGCGTGCTGGCGCTGGTGTGGGCGCTCCTCAACCGGACGCGCCTCGGGATGTTCGTGCGCGCCGTGACGCAGAACCGCGCCATGGCAGGGTGCGTGGGCGTGCCCACGGCGCGCCTCGACACGATCGCCTTCGGCGTCGGCGCCGGCATCGCGGGCCTCGGGGGGGTCGCCCTCTCGCAGATCGCGAACGTCGGCCCGGACATGGGCCAGGCCTACATCGTCGACTCGTTCATGGTGGTGGTGCTGGGCGGCGTCGGACAGCTGGCGGGCGCGGTGGGGGCGGCGCTGGGGCTCGGCGTGGTCGCCAAGTTCCTCGAAGGCTGGACGGGCGCCGTCATCGCCAAGATCATGGTGCTCGTCTTCATCATCGTCTTCATCCAGAAGCGCCCGCAGGGCCTGTTCGCGGTGAAGGGCCGCTTCGTCGAAGACTGACATGGACGACACGACGCGCCCGCCGATCCCATCGCGCAGCCTGGTCATCGTGCCGAGGCGGGCCTGGGCCGTGCTGGCCGCGATCGGCGCCGTCCTCCTCGTCGTGCTGCCGGCGCTGCACCTCTTCACAGCGCGTGACAATCCGCTCCACGTCTCCGACTACGTCATCACGGTCGGCGGCAAGATCATGTGCTACGCCATCGTGGCCGTCGCGATGGATCTCATCTGGGGTTACGGCGGCATCCTCTCGCTCGGGCACGGGCTCTTCTTCGCGCTCGGCGGCTACGCGTTCGGCATGTACCTCATGCGCGGCATCGGCCGCGACGGCGTCTACCAGTCCGACCTGCCCGACTTCATGGTCTTCCTCGACTGGAAGGCGCTGCCCTGGTACTGGCGCGGCTCCGACCACCTCTCCTGGGCGCTGCTCATGGTCGTGCTCGTGCCGGCGGCCATCGCGCTCGTCTTCGGCGCGTTCGCCTTCCGGTCGCGCATCAAGGGCGTCTACTTCTCCATCATCACGCAGGCGCTCACCTTCGCCGCCATGCTCCTCTTCTTCCGCAACGAGACGGGCTTCGGCGGCAACAACGGGTTCACCGACTTCAAGCGCATCCTGGGGTTCCCCATCACCGCGCCCGGGACGCGCGTCGTGCTCTTCATGCTCACCGCCGCGACGCTCGCGGCGACCCTCCTCCTCGGCCGCGCGCTGGTCACCTCGAAGTTCGGCCGCGTCCTCTCCGCGATGCGCGACGCCGAGTCGCGCGCGAGGTTCCTCGGGTACGACCCGCTCTACTACAAGCTGTTCGTCTGGACCCTCTCGGCCGTGCTGTGCGCGGTGGCGGGCGCCCTCTACGTGCCGCAGGTCGGCATCATCAACCCCTCGGAGATGTCGCCCGCGAGCTCCATCGAGATCGCGATCTGGGTCGCGGTCGGCGGGCGTGGCACGCTCGTCGGCGCCGTCGTCGGCGCGGCGCTCGTGAACCTGGCGAAGAGCTGGTTCACGATGGCGTTCCCCGAGTTCTGGCTCTTCTTCCTGGGGCTCCTCTTCATCGGCGTGACGCTGTTCCTGCCCGAGGGCGTCGTCGGGCTCGGGCGGCGGCTCGTGCGCCGGCGATCCACCGCGTGAGCGCCATGCAGCCCTCGTCCGACCTCCCTCGCGACTTCAAGGCGACGCCGCCGGTCCACGCCACCCACCCGGGCGAGCTCGACTCCTCGCATCGCGTCGTCCTCTACCTGGAGGACATCACCGTCTCGTTCGACGGGTTTCGCGCGCTCGATCGGCTCACGCTCTACATCGACGTCGGCGAGCTGCGCTGCATCATCGGCCCGAATGGCGCCGGCAAGACGACCATGATGGACGTCATCACCGGCAAGACGCGGCCCGACTCCGGCACCGCGTTCTTCGGCCAGACGATGGACCTGACTCGCATGAGCGAGTCGCAGATCGCCGACGCCGGCATCGGGCGCAAGTTCCAGAAGCCCACCGTCTTCGAGCGCCACACCGTCTTCGAGAACCTCGAGCTGGCGATGAAGACCGACAAGAGCGTGCGGAGGACGCTCTTCGCCGTCCTCGACGACGACGCGCGCGATCGCATCTCGGAGACGCTGCGTTTCGTCCGACTGGCCGCCCACGCGGAGCGCCCGGCGGGGCTCCTCTCGCATGGCCAGAAGCAGTGGCTCGAGATCGGGATGCTCCTCATGCAGGAGCCGAAGCTCCTGCTCCTCGACGAGCCCGTCGCCGGCATGACGGACGAGGAGACGGAGCGGACCGCCGAGCTCATCACCTCGCTCGCGGGGAAGCACTCCTTGATGGTGGTCGAGCACGACATGGCCTTCGTCGCCCGGCTCGGCGGAAAGGTGACGGTGCTGCACGAGGGGGCCGTCGTCGCCGAGGGGAAGCTCGACGCCCTGCAGAACGACCCCCGCGTGATCGAGGTCTACCTGGGGCGATGACTCGGGTTTCGCCCTTTACGAAACCCGCGCTGGGGGGTCTGGGGGGAGCGGCGCTCGCTCCACCCAGGTTGAGGGGTCGCAGCGCGTAGCGCAGCGAGCCCGGAAATCACTCAGACTCGCCTCTGAACGACGACCGCAACAATGAAGACGGCGAAAGGCGAGGCTGAGCATGCTGAAGGTCGAAGAGCTCGATCAGCACTACGGCGGCAGCCACATCCTGCGGCGCGTGTCGTTCGAGGCCGCTCCGGGCGAGGTGACCGCCGTCCTCGGCCGGAACGGGGTCGGCAAGACCACGCTGCTCAAGGCCATCATGGGCCTCGTGCCCGTCAGCTCGGGGCGGATCACGTTCGCCGGCGCCGACCTCACGCGCGCCCCCTCCCACGAGCGCGTGCGCGCAGGCATCGGCTACGTCCCGCAGGGACGCGAGATCTTCCCCAGGCTCACGGTGGAGGAGAACTTGAAGATGGGCCTGGCGGTGCGACCGGCCGGCACCCCCATCCCGGCGAGGATCTTCGAGCTGTTCCCGGCGCTCAAGACCATGCTGGGCCGGCGAGGCGGCGATCTCTCGGGCGGCCAGCAGCAGCAGCTCGCGATCGGCCGAGCGCTCGCGATGCAGCCGTCGCTGCTCATCCTGGACGAGCCCACCGAGGGCATCCAGCCGTCGATCATCAAGGACATCGAGCGGACCATCGCCGCCCTCGCCGAGGAGGGCAGCATGGCCATCCTCCTGGTGGAGCAGTACTACGAGTTCGCGCGCACGCTCGCGGACCACTACCTCGTCATGCGGCGCGGCGAGGTCGTCCGCCGCGGCGACGCCCAG
>DASWDS010000313.1:0-1913 GCA_036395165.1 Anaeromyxobacteraceae bacterium
CGAGCCGCTGGCGGTCCTCGACGCTCCACGGCGCCGCCTGCGCCGCGAGGTCCGCGAGCACGCGCACGTGCGCGCGGCCCTGGTCGTGCTCCATCAGCATCACGGCGATGGGGCCGCCGTGGCGTGGGAAGCCGGCCTCGACCATCGCGGCGAAGAGGATGTCCTCCTCCTTGCCGTGGTGGCAGGCGTCGGCGAACTCGCGGATGAAGGTGACGAACCGGCCGAGCTCCTCCTTGTCGTCGGTGCTCTTGCGACGGACCTCGTCGGCGAACGCGGCGAGCGCGTCGCAGGCCCGCTCGATGAGGCGGTGCTCCGTCATGAGGGTCTCGATGGCGTCCATCTCTCTCTCTCCTCGCTGGCCGCGCGCCGCGGCCGCTGATTGCGATGGCGCCCCCTAGAGCAATGGCTCTGCCATCGCAAAATGTTCCATTTTTACCGGTTGTTACGCATCTCGCGGGCATGCGAGCGCAACGCCATTTGGGTGGCGTCACACCGGGATTTGGGTGCCACCGGGATTTGGGTGCATGGCCGGCGCGTTACACTCGCGCTCACATGTCCCCTCTCCCCGTCCTCCCAGGCCCCGCGCTGCCCGCGCACGACGTCCACGACAAGATCATCGAGGAGGCGATCGAGGCGGTCCTCTCCACGGTAGACCTCCAGACCGTGCTCGAGCGCACGGGCCGGCTCCTCAACTGCCGCTTCGGCACGACGCGCGTCGCCATCCTGCGCGTCCTGGAGGACGCGCCCGGCCGCGCGCAGATCGTGCTCGTGTCGGATCCGCGCCACCCCGAGTCGCAGTCCGGCACGTGGCTCGACCTCGACGGCTCGGCCGCGGGCCTCGCGCTCGCGGAGCGGCGCCCGGTCATCGTCGATCCCATCGATGGCGCGCGCCCGCGCTTCCACGAGGAGCGCTGGCTCTCCGAGCTCGGCTACGGCTCGCTCGTCTCCTTCCCGCTCGTCTTCGAGGACGAGGCGCTCGGCGCGCTCAACATCGCGCACCCGCCGCAGGAGGGGCTGCTCGACTGCTGCTTCCAGGTGGCGAAGCAGGTGGCGCACCTCGTCGCGATCGCGCTCCACAACAGCCTCATGGTGGACGAGGTGCAGCGGCTGAACCATCTCCTCGACCGCGAGAACACGCTCCTCAAGGAGGAGATCCGGCAGATCAAGCGCGACTCGCGCTACGTCGCGGAGAGCCCCGCCATGCGGGCCGTGCTCGAGCGCGTGCGGCTCGCGGCGCCGTCGGGCTCGACCGTCCTCATCCGCGGCGAGACCGGCACCGGCAAGGAGGGGCTCGCGCGGCTCGTGCACGACCTCTCGCCGCGCTTCGGCGCGCCGTTCGTGGTGGTGAACCTGGGCGCCATCCCTGACACGCTCATCGAGAGCGAGCTCTTCGGCCACGAGAAGGGCGCCTTCACCGGCGCCGCGCGCCGCCGCGCCGGCAAGTTCGAGCAGGCGGAGGGCGGGACGATCTTCCTCGACGAGGTGGGCGACGCGCCGCCTTCGGTGCAGGTGCGGCTCCTGCGCGTGCTGCAGGAGAAGGAGATCCAGCGTGTCGGCGGCAGCGAGAACGTGAAGGTGGACGTGCGCGTGGTCGCCGCGACCAACCGCGACCTCGAGCAGATGGTGGCCGAGGGGACGTTCCGGTCGGATCTCTACTACCGCCTCTCGGTGTTCCCGCTGCAGCTCCCGCCGCTGCGCGACCGGCGCGAGGAGATCCGGGCGCTCGCGACCTACCTCCTCGCGCGGCACGCGGCGCTCATGAACCGCCGCCCGCCCTCGGTGCGGGATGACGCGTGGGTCGCGCTCGAGGCGCACGCGTGGCCCGGCAACGTCCGTGAGCTCGAGAACTTCCTGCAGCGCGCGCTCATCCTCTCGCCCGGGCCCGAGCTGCGCCTCCCGGAGCTGCCGATGGC
>DASWDS010000314.1:0-20442 GCA_036395165.1 Anaeromyxobacteraceae bacterium
ACGCGCTGGACGCTCGCCGCGATGTCGGCCCAGCGCGCGCCGTCCGGCGTCGCGAGGTCGACGGGCTCGTACGGAGCGCGCGGTCTCCCGAAGACCTCCACGAGCCGCGACGAGTAGGCGCGCTCGACCGACGCCTCGAACTCGAAGTAGGAGAGGTCGAGCGCGAAGGCCCCGTCGCCCGTCCGGCGGACGATGGCGCGCACCTCGTCCTCGAACCGCGGCTTCCCGTACGAGGCGAGGCCCATCACCTTGGACTCGCCCTCGTTGACCTCGAAGCCGAGGAAGGCGGTGAACGCGGAGTAGAGCATCCCGAGCGAGTGCGGGAAGCGCACCTCACGCAGGATCTCGATGGCGCACCCCTCGCCGGCGCGCTTCGTCCCTCGCCCGATCGAGAGGGTCGCCCACTCGCCGACGCCGTCCGCGGTGAGGATGGCGGCCTCCCGTGTGGGCGCCGTCAGGAACGCCGCCGCCGCGTGGGACTGGTGGTGCTCGGTGAACAGGACCTTGCGCGCGGGTACGCCGAGCCGCGAGGCGATGATGCCCTTCACCCACGCCTTCTCCCCGAGCGTGTTCTTCATGGCTCGCGGGAAGCTGCGCCAGGATCGCGGGAAGGCGCGCAGCGCGGTCACCACGATGCGCTCGAGCTTCAACATCGGCTTCTCGTAGAAGACGACCGCGTCGAGATCGTCCGGCCGGAGCCCGGCCTCCGCGAGGCACCACTCGATCGCCGCGAGCGGGAAGGAGGCGTCGTTCTTGCGGCGCGAGAGCCGCTCCTCCTGGATCGCGCAGACGGGGACGCCGTCGACGACCAGCGCCGCCGCCGAGTCGTGATAGTGCGCCGAGATGCCGAGGATCCTCATGGGTCAATACTGGCGCTGCAGCGCGGTGCGCCCGTCGCGCCGCATCGGCTCGCTGAAGCCCGGACGCTCGCGGCGGGCGGCGCGCTTCGCGAGGAGCGCGAAGACCGGCAGGACGAGGAAGTACTGGGCGAGGAGGACGAGCGTGCCGAGCGCGCCCGCCAGGGCGGTCGCGACGCGCAGGTAGCCCTTCCACAGGCGCGACGCGCGCGCGAGCCACAGCTGCCGGCGGTGACGCTCGGGCGCGACGCGCTCGAGCTGCGATCGCGTGTAGCCCATGTGGAAGACCTCGTCGTGGAGGATGCGGCGGAACATCTCGCGGGTCTCGCCGTCGGGGACGACCTCCCGGTAGACCGCGAAGCGCCCCGCAGCGGCCTTCTCGGAGAGATGGAGGAACGCCAGCAACGAGGCGTCGTGCTCCTCGTGGACGCGCAGGTCGTCGAGGCCGCGCTCGCCGGGCGAGATCCAGCTCGCCTCGAACGAGGCGGCACGACCCGTGCCGAGCCCAACCATGATGGCGCGCCCGCGCGCTCGCAAGAGGTCGGCGTGCCGCTGCTCGTCGGCGGCGTGGCGCAGGAAGAGCCTGCGGAGCAGCGGATCCGCGGTGAGCTCCGCCGCGCGGGAGAGATCGCGCCCTCCGTCGGTCTCGGTGACGGCGAACGTGAGCAGCTTGCGAGCGCAGCGCCGCGCGTCCCGCCAGACCCAGCGATGGATCGGCCGGAGGGCTCGCTCGGCGCGGGTGCCACGGTGCTCTGGCACGATGATTAGGATTGCGCCGCTGATGGCGTGCGGGAACGCTCCCGTGGGGCCACTCGCAGGACGGGAAGAATTGCGGCGTTCGACCAGCTGGGCGACGCGAGTCGCGACCACCGCGGCCGGTGCGGCGCTCGTCGCGTGGGCCGTCCTCGCCGATCCCCGGTGGGCGGAGCGGCACGTCCTTCCCTCGTACTGCGCCACGCACCCCGCGGAGTGGGTCGTGGCACGCGCGGGACGCTGGCTCGTCGGAGCGCTCGGGGTGGTCGTGGCCGTGAAGCTCGCGCCCGCGCTGGAGCGCCGGGCGGGTCGGTCCAGCCTCCGCCCGCAGGCGGGCTCGCTCGTGGGCATCGCCCTCGCGGTCGTCGCGTCCCTCGGCGTCGCCGAGGTGTCCATGCGACGCCTGCACCAGCGGCTGCCCGCTGGTGAGGGGGCGCCCCTTCACGGCCGAGGCGCGCCGATGGCCCGCGCCGACGCCCGGCTCGGCTGGTCCTGGTTCCCGGGACGCACCACCTGGATCCGGATGGGCGACGGGCTGGTCGCGTACGCCATCGACGCGGAAGGCGACCGCGCCGCCTCGGAGCACGACCTCCCGGACCACGCCCTGCCGACCGTCCTCTTCACGGGCGAGTCGATCGCCTTCGGCTACGGCCTTGCCTACGAGGAGACGATCCCGTTCCTCGTCGGGCGCGATCTCGGCGTGCAGACCGTGAACGTGGCCGTGATCGGCTACGGGAGCGACCAGGCCCACCTGCGCGCGCTCGACGCGCTCGCGCGGTACCGCCATCCGCTCGCGGTCGTGACGCTCTTCATCACGGACCAGATCGATCGGAACGTCGACGCTTGGCGCCCGAGGCTCGCGCTCGGGCCCGGCGGCACGCTCCAGCTGGCGGCGCCCTCGACCGGCCTCCGGATCGCGAAGCTCCTGCAGGAGCTGCCGTATCGCGGAGACGAGCGCTTGCGCGTGACCGCCGCCGTCCTGCGCGCGACCGCGGAGGCGGCGCGCGCCCGAGGCGCGCTCCCGCTGTTCGTCGTGACGAACCATGGCGCGGCATGCCTGCCCGAGGGTCGCGAGGAGGCCTGGGTGGTGGACGAGCTCTTCGTGCGACAGCGGCTGCCGTTCTTGCGGGTCGAGCTCGGCCCGGAGGATCGCCTCCCCTTGCTCTTCGAGAGGCACCCGAGCGCGCGCGGCGCGCACAAGATCGCCGCCGCCGTGGAGCGCGCCCTCTCGGAGCAGCTCGGAGGACGCCCGAGTCGGTGATACCGTCGTGGTATCAAAGCCCCGCGGGGCGCTAGCTCAATGGTAGAGCAGCGGCCTTTTAAGCCGTTGGCTGAGGGTTCGAGTCCCTCGCGCCCCACTTCCCTCCACGTCGCGCGCCACGTCGCGCGCCGCTCATCGCGCGGACGCACGGTTGACCCGCTCCAGATCGCTTCCGCAACGCGCGCCGCGTGGTTCTGCGCGCTCGGCCGGACGTATCCCGGGCGCGCGACGGCGCGCTCTCGGGGCGACCGGGCGAGGGCGACACGCCTCGCCCGCTCCCCAACCGACCCTTACGTCGGAGCCACACCGTGGCCACCTTGGCCCGCATGGCGGTTGAACAGACCCTCGCCGAGACACTCTCGTGCCGCCGCGTCCTCCTCGTCGAG
Organism: Anaeromyxobacteraceae bacterium; assembly: GCA_036395165.1. GTDB lineage: Bacteria > Myxococcota > Myxococcia > Myxococcales > Anaeromyxobacteraceae > Anaeromyxobacter_A. The sequence goes on from DASWDS010000314.1 coordinate 3,258, forward strand.
GACGACCGGGCTCTCAACGAGCTGCTCACGGAGTTCCTCGAGCTGCAGGGCCTGGAGGTGACCGCCGTCGAGTCGGGCGACGACGCCCTGCGCGAGCTCGAGGGGGACGCGCCGCCCGACATCGTCCTGCTGGATCTGCGCGTGCCTGGCATCTCGGGAGGCGAGGTGCTGCGCCGGATGAAGCAGAACCCACGCTGGTCGCACATCCCGGTGGCGGCCATGACCGGGATGCGTCCAGGCGAGTTCCACCTCGTCGCCGATCCCGACGAGTTCCTCGCGAAGCCGTTCGACATCGACGCGCTCAGCGCCGCGCTCGTGCGGATGTGCGAGGAGCGCCACTCCTGAACGAGGCTTCGCGATTCGCGTTCGCGATTCGCGCTCTCGTTCGGCCATTTCGCCACGGGGCTGCGCGGCCCCGATCGCTCGCGTTGCGAGTCGCGTCGGTGATCCCGCCTCGGGATTCCGCCCGGCGGCGGGTCACCCCCACAGCTTGTCGGGATGCGCGCTCACGACGCGCCCGCAGTGGGCGCACACCTTGGTGCGACCGCCGATGACGGCGCTGCGGCCGTTCGCGTCCGTGTGCTCGCACCCGTCGAGCAGCCGTACGATCTGCTCGTTGAGATCGCGGAGCTGCCGCTCGAGCTTCGCGGCGTCACTCCGGAGGAACTCTTTCCGGGCGATGCGCTCGGCCTGCGTGAAAGGGCGTGTCGCCTGGGCAGGGACCGGCTTCGCCATGGGCCACCTCTCGCGGGACAGCGGGGATCCTACCGCGTCCGCCTGGGTCGTGTCTCCCCCAGCGCCCCGATGCGTCACGGCGCCGCGGGGAGCCAGAGGTCCACGGTGAGCGGCCGGTGGTCAGACGCCTCGGTGACGTCGAGTCCCGAGGCGACGGCGACGCGCGTCACGAGGGCGGCATCGGCGCGCGGCAGGAGCGCGTAGTCGATCCGCTCGCGCGCGCCCCCGCCGGACCACGTCCACCCGTCGGAGCCGGCGAGCCGGGCGCCCAGGTCGGCGAGCGCCCCGTCGCCGAGGAGCGGCGCGAGGGCCGGAGATCCCGGGACATCGTTCAAGTCTCCGGCCACGAGGACGATCGGACGCTCCGCTCCGTCCCGCAGCGCGTCCGCCACCTCGCGGACGCGAGCGGCCTGCTCGAGCCTGCGCGCGTCGTCCGCCGGATCGAGGCGCGACACGAGGTGATTCGCGAGCACGACCACCGGACGCACGCCCTCCCCCAGGTCGAGGTGGATCTCGACGAGATCGCGCGACCAGAGCCGGCGACCGTCGCGGGCGCGATCCTCCAGGTGACTCTTCCAGGAGGCGACCGGGACGCGCGCCAGGATCCCGATGTCGATGCCGCGGGGGTCGAACCCGTCGCAGAGGAACGCCTGGTAGCCGCCGCCGGCGAGCGGCCCCGCCGCGAGCCGCTCGAGGAGGGGCAGGTTCTCGATCTCCTGGAGCACCAGGACGTCCGCATCGAGCCGCGCGAGGACGCGGCCGACCCGGGCGAGCTTCGCCTCGACCTCGTCCGGCGTCGGGACCGTGTCCATGTCGCCCGGGGCCACCGTTCGATCGACCTCGTCGAAGAGGTCGTGGACGTTCCAGGTGAGGACGCGAAGCGAGCTCGGGGCCGCCGGCGTCGCCCGCTCGCCAGGGGGCGCGCAGGCGACGAGCGCGAGCGCGAGGAGGGTGAAGCGCATGCGCGCCGCGAATGCAACGAGGGCGCCAACGCAGCGTCCCCCGCACGCCGGCCGCATTCCCCGGCGAGGGGACCTCGACCCGCGTCCAGCGCGCGGACCTACGTCCGCTGCGCGGCCCGGCGCCATCCGGCGATGGCCGCGAGCGCCGCCGCGGCCGCGCCCGCGCCCGTCCACGGATGCGTCCTGAGCCACACCTCGGCGCTCCACGAGCGCGCGCGGCCGTCGAACTGGCCGTGCGCGCCGCGATCGCCCGGGAGCGGCTCGTCCACGTTGTCGGAGCGTCCAGGCGCCACCGGCTGCGTGGTCTGCTGTGCCTCGAACCCGTGTCTCGCGAGGTAGCGGTCGGCGAGCCCCGGCGCGAGCCGCTGCCCGACGATCGCCTTGATGGTGGACGGCGCGATCCACAGCTCGCGAACCGGGTGCTCCGCGACGCGGAGGCAGGCCCGCGCGATCACCTCGGGCTGGTAGATGGGCGGCACGGGTTGCGGCTGGTTCGGCAGTCGCGAGCGCACCACGTCGAACTGCGGCGTGTTCACGGCCGGCAGCTCGAGCATCGAGAGGTGCACCGGAATGCCGTCGTGGAGCAGCTCCGAGCGCAGGCTGTCCGTGAATCCGCGGATCGCCGCCTTGCTCGCGCAGTAGGCGCTCTGGAGCGGGATGGAGCGGTACGCCAGCGCCGAGCCGATCTGGATGACGCCGCCGCCGCCGGGCTGGTCCTTCATGCGGCGGAGCGCTGCCAGCGTGCCGTGGACGTAGCCGAGGTAGTTCACCTCCGTGACGCGCCGGAACTCCTCCGGCGTCGTGTCGAGCGCGCGGGAGAAGACGCTCACCATCGCGTCGTTCACCCACGTGTCGATGCGCCCGTAGTGGGCCACCACCGCGTCTGCGGCCGCATCGACGGAGCCCGCGTCCGAGACGTCGAGCGGCAGGACGAGCGCCTCCCCGCCCGCCCGGCGGATCTCGCGGGCACAGTTCTCGAGCGCTTCCTGCGTCCGCGCGATGAGGCCCACCCGGGCCCCGCGCGCTCCGAAGGCACGGGCGATCGCGCGCCCGACCCCGCTCGACGCGCCCGTCACGACGGCGACCTGCTCCGAGACGGGCCTTCTCCGGTTGCGATTGACGATCGTCATCTCTGGAAGATGTGCCCGGACCCCCTTCCGGACCGCTGCTGCTCCCATTCGCCCCTGCGGCGCGAGGCCCCCCGGCCGTCCTGCATGCGGCCCCTCGAAAGCGAGGTAGGATCCGCCGAAGGGGGGCCTGACGATGAGCGAGCATGACAGGCCGGCCGACTCGCGCGCGCCGGACGCCTTGCCGGAAGGTGAAGAGGCCGCGCCAGCGGGTGTCCGCACGATGGCGCTCGTGCGATGGGCGCTCGTCGCGCTGATGGCCGTCGCCGCCGCAGGGGCGTGGATCTCCTGGGCCGACCTCGGGCGGAGGGCAGTCGCCCATGCCGTCCAGTACCGCTGCCCGATGCATCCCTCGGTCATCCAGGGCGGGCCCGGCGAGTGCCCGATCTGCGGCATGGACCTCGTGGTCGTCGAGGGACGTGCTCCGCCCCTGGCGCCCGTGCAGCTCGCGGCCGCCACCGCTCCCGCCGGGAAGCTCTGGTGCCCGATGCATCCCGAGGTGACGAGCGACGACCCGGCCGCCACCTGCTCGAAGTGCGGCGGCATGAAGCTCGTGCCGCGCCCCGGCCCGATCGGGAAGCCGGGCGGACCCGTGCCCGGCCTCGCTCCGGTCGAGATCGGCGCCGACCGCACCCAGCTCATGGGCATGCGGACGGCGCGCGTCACCCGCCAACGCCTCGCGCCGCAGCTCCGCACCGTCGGCTTCGTCTCCGCGAACGAGGCGTCGGTCGCCATCATCACGGCCCGCTTCACAGGCTGGATCGAGGAGCTGCCCGTCGCCCAGAGCGGGCAACACGTCGAGAAGGGGCAGGTGCTCGCGACCGTCTACAGCCCCGATCTCCTCTCGTTGCAGCAGGTCTTCCTGAACGCGCTCAAGTGGTCCAAGACCCAGGGCGCCGCGGCCACCGCGGCCGAACCCCGCAGGCGGCTCGAGCTGCTCGGCGTCGCGCGCCAGGACCTCGACGACCTCGCGAAGGGCGGACAGGCGCCGAACGCCACGCCCCTCCGCTCGCCGGTGGCGGGTTACGTGGCGAAGAAGGCCGCGCTCCCAGGCCTCTACGTCCAGCCCGGCACGGAGCTCTTCCAGGTCGCGGACCTCTCGACGGTCTGGGTGGTCGCCGACGTCTACGAGCACGACATGAGCCGCATCCACGTCGGGCAGCGCGCGCGCCTCCTCCTCGCCGCGTATCCGGGCGAGGCGTTCACCGGGCACGTGCAGTTCATCTACCCGGCCGTGAACCCGGAGAGCCGCACGCTCCAGGCGCGCATGCAGTTCAAGAACCCGGGCCTGAAGCTCCGGCCCGGGATGTACGGCGACGTCGTCATCGAGCTCGCGTCGGCGGAGGGGCTCTCGGTGCCGACCGACGCGGTGGTGGACACGGGCGAGCTCCAGTACGTCTTCCTCGCCCGCGACAGGGGCCGCTTCGAGCCGCGCGTCGTGCGCCTCGGCGCGCGCGGGGACGGCCGCGTGCAGATCCTGGACGGGCTCGCCGACGGCGACGTGGTCGTCACGACCGCGAACTTCCTCGTCGACTCCGAGAGCCGCCTGCGCGCGGCGGTGGAAGGCTTCGGCGCCGGCTCCGGGGAGCCGCCGCACGAGCACGACGAGGCGCGCGAGCGGCAGATCGCCGGCACCGGACGCCACGATCGGTAGGAGCGCGCATGGTCGCCCGCATCATCGAGCTCTGCGCGAGGAACCGCTTCGTCGTCCTCCTCGGCGTCGCCGTCGCGACCGCCGCCGCGGCCTGGTCCATCGGGCAGGCGAAGCTCGACGCGATCCCGGACCTCGGCGACCCCCAGGTCATCGTGTTCACGGAGTGGATGGGGCGGAGCCCGACCCTCGTCGAGGACCAGGTCACCTACCCCATCGTCAGCTCGCTCGTCGCCGCGCCCAAGGTGGCCGACGTGCGCGGCTACTCGATGTTCGGGATGTCGTTCGTCTACGTCATCTTCGAGGAGGGGACGGACCTCTACTGGGCGCGCAGCCGCGTGCTCGAGTACATGAGCTCCATCCGCGCGCGCCTGCCGGAGGGCGCGAGCCCGGTCCTCGGGCCCGACGCGTCGGGCATCGGCTGGGGCTTCCAGTACACGCTCGTGGACGAGAGCGGCGGTCACGCGCTGGACGAGCTGCGAACGTTCCAGGACTTCACGCTGCGCTACGCGCTCGGCCAGGTGCCCGGCGTGGCCGAGGTGGCGAGCGTCGGCGGGTTCCAGCGGCAGTACCAGGTGACCGTCGACCCGAACAAGCTGCGCGCGTACGACCTCACCCTCGGCGAGGTGATCTCGAAGATCCGCGACTCGAACAACGACGTGGGCGGGCGCGTCATGGAGCTCGCCGGGCGCGAGTACTACGTGCGCGGCCGCGGCTACATCCAGGACCTGGGCGCGCTCGAGCGCACCGCGGTGCGCGCGCGCGGCCCGAACGGCGTGCCGGTCCTGGTGAAGGACCTCGGCACCGTCCGCTTCGGCCCCGACATCCGGCGCGGCCTCCTCGAGTGGAACGGCGAGGGTGAGGCGGTGGGCGGCATCGTGCTCGTCCGCTACGGCGAGAACGTCCTCGACGTGATCGGCCGCGTGAAGCAGAAGATCGCGGACCTCCAGCACACCCTGCCGCCGGGCGTGAAGGTCGAGATCGCCTACGACCGCAGCGACCTCATCCACCGCTCCATCGCGACCCTGAAGCGCGCCCTCGTCGAGGAGGCGATCGTCGTCGCGCTCGTGATCGTCCTCTTCCTGCTCCACGTCCGCTCGGCGCTGCTCCCCATCATCTCGCTCCCCATCGCGGTCGCCCTGTCCTTCATCCCGATGGTGCTGCTCGACATCCCGGCCACCATCATGAGCCTCGGCGGCATCGCCATCGCCATCGGCGCCACCGTGGACGCCGAGATCGTCATGATCGAGGCGTCGCACAAGAAGCTCGAGCACGCCCCGCCCGGCGCCGACCGGCGCGCGCTCCTCGCCGAGGCGGCGCGCGAGGTGACGCCGGCCATCTTCTTCTCGCTCCTCATCATCGCGGTCGCGTTCCTGCCGGTGTTCACGCTCACCGGGCAGGCGGGGCGGCTCTTCAAGCCGCTCGCCTACATGAAGACGTTCGTCATGCTCTCGGCGGCGGCGCTCTCCATCACCTTCGCGCCGGCGCTCCGCGACCTCCTCATCCGCGGCAAGATCCGCAGCGAGGCGCGCCACCCCGTCTCGCGCGCGATCATCCGCGTCTACAAGCCTTTCGTGTTCGTCGCGCTGCGCCGGCCCAAGTCCACCATCGCCATCGGCCTCCTCGCCGTGCTCTCGGCGGTGCCGCTCGCGCTGAAGCTCGGCCAGGAGTTCATGCCGCCGCTCAACGAGGGCGACGTGCTCTACATGCCCACCACCTTCCCCGGCATCTCGATCGAGGAGGCGAAGCGGCAGCTCCAGATCCAGGACCGCGTGTTGCGGAGCTTCCCGGAGGTGGCGAGCGTCTTCGGAAAGGCGGGGCGCGCCGAGACGGCGACCGACCCGGCGCCGCTCACCATGGTCGAGACGACGGTGCGGCTGAAGCCGGTCGAGGCGTGGCGCATGCTGCCGCAGCCGCGCTGGTGGTCGCGCTCTACGCCCGGCTGGCTCGCGCCCGCCCTCCGCCCGCTCTGGCCCGACCGCCGCCGCATCACCTGGGACGAGCTCACCACGGCGATGAACAAGGCGATGCAGCTCCCGGGGTGGACGAACGCGTACACGATGCCCATCAAGGCGCGCGTCGACATGCTCTCGACGGGCGTGCGGACGCCGGTCGGCATCAAGATCATGGGCACCGACCTCGCCCAGATCGAGAAGGTGGGCGTCGCGCTCGAGGGGCTCATGAGCTCGATCCGCGGCACGCGCAGCGCCTTCTACGAACGGAACGAGGGCGGGCTCTACCTCGACATCGTCCCGAACCGCGACGCGCTCGCGCGCTACGGCATCACCGTGGGCGACGTGCAGCGCACGATCGAGGCCGCCATCGGCGGCGCGCCCATCGGCGTGACGGTGGAGGGACGGAATCGCTTCTCCATCAACGTGCGCTATCCGCAGGACCTCCGCAGCGACGTGGAGCGGCTGCGCCGCGTGCTCGTGCCGGTGGGCGGCGGCGGCGCGGGCGGGAGCGGCAAGATGGGCGCGCTCGTGCCGGCGAAGGTGCCGGAGCTGCTGCTCGCGCAGATGGGCGGCGGCACGGGCGCGCCTGCGCAGCCGGGCGGGACGGCACCAGCGCGCGCCAGGGCGGCAGGCGGCATCCCGGGCACCGCCTCGGACGCGCCCCTCATCCAGTGGGACAGCGGCGTGAACGTCGCCGACCAGGGCACGCTCGAGGGACTCGGGGGCGCCAGCCTGCAGAAGAGCGGGAAGCAGAGCTTCGTCCCGCTCGGCCAGGTGGCCGACATCCGCATCGTGGGCGGCCCGCCCATGGTGCGCGACGAGGGCGGGCTCCTCGTCGGGTACGTCTACGTGGACATCGACCCCACGCAGCGCGACATCGGCGGGTACGTGAGCGAGGCGAAGCACGCTGTGCACGAGGCGCTCGAGCACGGCGCGCTCACCATGCCGCAGGGCTCCTATCTGCGCTGGACGGGCCAGTACGAGCAGCTCGAGAAGATGTCGGAGCGCATGCGCCTCGTCATCCCGGCGACGCTCCTCATCATCATGGTGCTGCTCTTCCTCCACTTCCGGAACTTCGTCGAGGTCCTCATCGTCCTGCTCTCCATCCCGTTCGCGCTGGTGGGGAGCGTGTGGCTGCTCTGGCTGCTCGACTACCGGATGTCGACGGCGGTGTGGGTCGGCATCATCGCGCTCGTCGGGCTCGCCGCGCAGACCGGCATCGTGATGATCGTGTACATCGACAACGCCTACGAGCGGCGGCGCCGCGCCGGGAAGATCCGCGACCTCTCCGACATCGTCTGGGCGCACATGGAGGGGACGGTCCAGCGCGTCCGGCCGAAGCTCATGACGGTCGCGACCATGCTGGCCGGCCTCGTCCCGCTCCTCTGGGCGAGCGGCTCCGGCGCCGACGTGATGAAGCGGATCGCGGCGCCGATGGTGGGCGGGCTCCTCACGAGCGCGTTCCTCACCCTCGAGATCATCCCGGTCGTCTACACCTACTGGCGCCAGGAGCAGGTGCTGTGGGAGCGGCTCGCCGAGCTCGACGGCCGCCGCCTCGCGGCGCTCCGCCTGTGGACGCGCGTGCAGGGCGCCGGATGGGCGCTCCTCGGCGCCGCGCTCGTGGCGATGATCTACGTCGAGCTGCCGCGCGCTGCGTGGGCGGTGGCGCTCGTCGCGGCCGTGGCAGGTATCCTCGCGGGGACGGTCGCCTATCTGCGGCAGCGCCCCCACGCGCGGCGGCTCGTGTGGCCTGCGCCAGCCGCGAGCTCGCGGCGCGCGGCGTGATCGAGGGCGGGGGGCCCAGCGTCTCGTCCGCCGCGGCTCGACCGTGGCGGGAGAAGGGCGGCTTGCCAGGCTGACGCGCGCTCCCTACATCGATGGGGAGGAGCTGCGTCGTGCCAGCCCGTGACAGCGAGGCCATTCGCCGGGAGCTCGTGGCGCGGATCCCGGGGTGGTACATCCCCTGGGTCCACCTCGTCGGCCCGTCCCTCGTCGGCTTCGCGCTCATCGCGACCGCCGTGAGGTGGATCGAGCGCCCGAGCGTCTGGGAGCTCCTCTTCGTCCTGCCGGTGCTCGTGCTCGCGAACGCGAACGAGTGGGTCCTCCACAAGGGCGTCCTCCACCACCGCGTCCCGGGGCTCGGCTTCGCGTTCGAGCGGCACACGCCCCAGCACCACGGCGCGTTCGACGGCGACAACCTCGCGATCCGCGACCCGCGCGAGCTGAAGCTCGTCCTGCTCCCCGCCTTCGGCGTCATCGCGATGTTCCTCGCCGCCATCCCGCCGGGCCTCGCGCTCGGCGCGCTCGTGTCGCGCAACGTCGGTGCCCTGTGGATCGCGACGACGATCGCCTACGTGCTCGCCTACGAGTGGTTCCACCTGTCGTACCACCTGCCCGAGGACGGCACCGTGGGGCGCCTCGCGCTCGTCCGCGTGCTGCGCCGCCATCACGCGCGCCACCACACACCCGAGCTGATGCAGCGCTGGAACTTCAACGTGACGGTGCCGCTGTGGGACTGGGTGAGCGGCACGCTCTGGCGCCCCGAGCGCGCCGGGACGACGACCAAGCCCGCAGGCGCGTAGCTGCCAAGCTGCGCCCCTTTGACAGCGTTGCAGCGTTTGGGTACAAGCGCGCGACCCCATCGTCTAGAGGCCCAGGACGCAGCTCTCTCAGGGTTGAAACCGGGGTTCGAATCCCTGTGGGGTCATCCCTTCGTTCTTCGTCACCGCCCCTGGGCCTGCTGTGCGCGCCTTCGGCGCGCAGACGATGGCTGCGCCATCGCCGAGCAGGCCCAGGACGCAGCTCTCTCAGGGTTGAAACCGCGGTTCGAATCCGTGTGGGGTCATCCCTTCGTTCTTCGTCACCGCCCCTGGGCCTGCTGTGCGCGCCTTCGGCGCGCAGACGATGGCTCCGCCATCGCCGAGCAGGCCCAGGACCGCGCTCGGGTCTTATCCCCCTCGCCCCGCGAAGCGGGGAGAGGGTCGGGGAGAGTGGCGGCGCGCCCGATGGTTACAAGCCCGCTCACCCTGAGCGTAGGCCCCGCACCGCGGGGCCGAAGTCGAAGGGCGAGCGCATCATGCGAACGCTCGCGGGGGCCGGCAGGATCCTTTGACAGGCATCTCGGCCGCGGGTAGTTTCCGGCGCTCCCGACCCCATCGTCTAGAGGCCCAGGACACGGCCCTTTCAAGGCTGTAACCGGGGTTCGAATCCCCGTGGGGTCATTCCTTCCTTGCGCGTCGGCGCCCTCGGGAGCCCCGCGCGCGGCAGCGGCGCGCTCCTCGCGATAGGTGAGTCGCATGTCCCGCCGTACTGCGCTCGTCACCGGAGCGAATCGAGGGATCGGGCTCGAGGTCTGCCGGCAGCTCGGCCGCCAGGGGATGCGGATCATCTTGACCGGCAGAGATGCCACCGCTGCCTCGGACGCTGCCCACGGTCTGTCGAAGGCAGGGCTCGAGGTCTTCCCCGAGGTCCTCGACGTCGCCTCGGAGGAGTCCGTCGCGGCCTGCGCGGCGCGGCTCGACCAGCGGGGCGAACGCGTAGACGTCCTCGTCAACAACGCGGGCATCTACCCTGACGGCGATCTCCTGACCATGCCGGCCACCGTCATCAGCGAGACGATGGCGATCAACTTCTTCGGGGCCCTGTGGACCTCCCGCGCGTGGATGCCCGGGATGATCCGCCGTGGCTACGGCCGCATCGTCAACGTGTCGTCGGGGTACGGCTCGTTCTCGGAGGGCCTCGCGGGGCCGGCTGCCTACGCCATCTCGAAAGCTGCGCTCAACGCGCTCACGGTTCGACTCGCCTCGGAGGCGCTCGGCGATCTCAAGGTGAACGCCGCCTGCCCAGGCTGGGTCCGCACGCGCATGGGCGGATCCGCGGCGTCGAGCAGCGTCGAAGAGGGCGCCGACACCATCGTGTGGCTCGCGACGCTGCCGGCGGATGGTCCTTCGGGAGCGTTATTCAGACATCGACAGCGGATTGCGTGGTGAAGTGAGCCATCTCTTCAGGAGGAGGTCGACCATGTCCGGAGTACCCATGACCGCAGCCATCCAGGGTCTGTCGTGCCAGCTCACGCATGGCCCGTCGGGCACCACCATCAGCACCGTGCCACCCAAGGACAACGGCGGGACGGGGATGAGCTTCTCGCCGACTGACCTGGTCGGAGCGGCACTCGCCTCCTGCGCCCTCAGCACCATGGCCCTCGTGGCTCAGCGCGAGGCGCTCACGTGGGGCAACGCCCGGGCCTCCGTCGAGAAGCGCATGACGCCGCCCCCGCGGAAGATCGGCGAGCTCGTGCTGGTCTTCGAGATGCCGAGCGAGGTGCGGCTCGAGCACCGTCCGCGGCTCGAGGAGGCGGCGCACACCTGCCCCGTGGCACGGAGCCTCCATCCAGACGTGAAGGTACCGATGGAGTTCCGGTACCCCGTGGTCGGCTGACAGACGAGCGGGGCTGCAAGTTGCGTCGCGCCGAGGGGCGCATCGCGACCTCGCTCGTCGCGCAGGAGCAGACTTCACGCTTCGCTGCGTCCGATGGCCCGAGCGACCTACCGCTTCACCAGCAGCGCCGTCCGGCTGCCGCGAATCGCGGGGCGTTCGGTGACGCGCAGCCCTGCGGCCGCGGCAGCGTCGATCGTCTTCTCGAGCTCCTCCTCGGACACGTGCCGCGGCTCGGCCAGGAGGAGCCGCCCGCCGGGCACGAGCGCCCTGGCGATCTCGGCGAAGAAGACGTGGCGGTCCGGCAGCTCGTGCAACACCGCGAACGCGAGGACGAAGTCCACCTGCTGCGCCAGGTCACCGATGCCGAGGCCGGACTCCGTGGCCTGGCGCGTCTCGACCCGCCCATCGAGCCCAGCGCGTTCCGCCCGGATGCGCAGCCTGGCGAGCATCTTCGGCTGGACGTCGACCGCGATCACGCGGCCCGCCGGTCCGACGAGCCGTGCGAGCTCGAGCGAGAAGAAGCCCATTCCCGGACCGGGCTCGAGCACCGTCATGCCCTCGGTCACATACGGCGTGAGGATGGCGTGCGGGTCTTGCCAGAGCCGCCGTACCGGAACCAGGAGGACGTAGCCGAGCCACCAGGGGCAGATGCGGTGGGCCATGGCCCTGGATGACCCTGTCACTTGACTCGCACGCACCGCTGTCCGTCCGCGCCGTCCGGCCGGTACTCGTACTCGCCGAGCCATCCCTGCGCCTTGTTCTGGACGACGCAGGCGTCGCACTCGACGCGCTTCTCGCCCGCCACCCTGTCGCAGTCGGAGACGTCCTTGATGGCGTGCGCGCAGCCGAGCGAGAGCAGCGCGAACCACAGGAGACGCTTCATGGACGCTCCCCTCTCCGGTGAGGCGCCGAGCCTCAACGCTCAGATGGGGCGAAGCGCCTCACGAGCCCGACACCATGGGCGGAAGCCGCTCCACGAAGTGGACCTCGCGGAAGCCGAGGCCGACGAGGAGGCTGCGGATCGCGCGCTCCGCCGACCCGCGCGCGCGCTCCCTGAGCCGGGCGTCGGACGCGAGCTCCCGCTCGAACGCGGTCCGGGCGAGCTCGAAGAGGCGCGCGGTCTCGGCCGAGTCGAGGTTCGACCCGATGATCTCGGTCTCGCCGGGCTTGAGCTCCACGCGGATGACGACGGGCGGCAGCGTGAGCCACACCTCGCTCCCCTGGACGCGCAGGCTCTCGGGACCGAGCTGCTGGAGGTCGAGCCCGAGGTGGGCGTCGGCGAAGACGATCGCCTTGCCCTGCGGCGTCGCGAGCGTGTGCCGCAGCCACCCCGCCACGTCGCCCCAGAACGATCCAGCCGACAGCGGCTCCGGCGCGAACGCGACCTTCTTGTAGACGGACACGTCGAGCGTCTCGAGGCGCGCCACCTCCCGGATCTGGACGATCACCGCGGGCGCGCCGGGCGCCTCGGGGCTCGCCCGTGCGAGGCGCAACGCGAGCGCGACCCCTGCGCCGAGCGCGAGGCCGAAGACGGCAAGCGCGACGAGGCGGCGCACGGCTGCATCCTAGCCCAAACAGACCGCCGAAATGCGTACAGCGCGACCCACGCGGGGCCCCGCTCGCCCCCTGTTACCTAGGCGCCGCTCGTGAATCGCTCATAGCTCGTGCCACGGGCCAAGCTGCCACTCGGGCAGGCGCCTGCCCGCTTTCGCCTGCCCGCTTTCTCCCAGCGAAGGAGAACCCATGAAGAAGCTGCTCGCAGCTGTCATCGTCCTCGGTCTCGCCACCCCCCTCGCCGCCTTCGCGGAGACGTGGAAGGGCGTGACGCTCATCGATCGATCGTGTGGCGCGAAGTTCAAGGCGAACCCCGACAACCATCCGGCGGAGTGCCTCAAGAAGTGCGCGAAGGCCAGCGGGCTCGGAATCATCACCTCCGAGGGCACGTGGCTCAAGCTGGACGAGGCAGGCAACAAGCAGGCGATCGCCGCGCTCGACAAGTCGACCAAGAAGGACCACATCCGCTTCGACGTGACGGGCGAGAAGAGCGGCGAGACGGTCAAGGTCGAGTCGCTGAAGGTGCTGGATTAGCGTCCCATCCGACTCCCGTTCGCCTTCGACCCCGCGTCGCGCCTGGCGCGGAGACGCCGGGCGCGCGATGGCCCCGGACAGCGCGTTGACCGCGGCGCGCTGCCCGAATAAGGAGGCGCGAATCGACCACGGAGAGTCCCCATGATCCGGATCCCGCTCGCGCTGACGCTGCTCGTCCTGGCATCGCCCGCCCTCGCCCAGGGCGACACGACCGCAACCCCGCCCGCCGCCGATCCCATGGCCGGCTGGAAGCCGCCCAAGGTGACGAAGGAGCAGGCCGACAAGAGGGAGATCATGGCGCTCTTCCGGCAGATGGAGGACGCCGGCAAGAAGGGCGATCTCGAGGCCGCCGCTTCGCTCATCGACTTCCCCGTCCTGATGGTGACCGACGACTCGAACGGCGAGGCGCGGACTGGCTCGTGGGCGCAGGAGAAGTGGATGCAGGTGATGGCGCCCTTCTACAAGCCGATGCCCGACATGAAGGTGACCCACAAGCCGACGATCTTCATGATCACCGACTCGCTCGCGTCGGTGGACGACGTGTCGACGATGACGATGGGCAAGAGGAACATCACGAGCCGCAGCAACATGCTGCTCGTGCGCACCGGCGGCGAGTGGCGCGTCAAGTCCATGACCGAGGGGGGCTGGGGCGACATGATGAAGGGCCCGCCGGCCGGCGAGCAGCAGGGTGGCGCCGGCGCCGACACGTCGTCGAAGTGATCGGGTGGGCGCGCAGCCGCTCCCCTCCCACACCTCCGGTCCCCCGTCACGGTCACGTGGTACACCGATGGTGTTGACGCGACCGGCCCTGCGCCCGATGCTGGCCGGGTGGCGCCATCGAGGACCGGGGCCGAACAGCTCTACCTGCTTTACCTGGCTCGCTACCGCGCGATCCTCGGCGCGGTGCGCCGTCACGACACGGACTCCCTGCGCGTCACGGAGCTCGAGTTCGGGTCGCTCTCCGAGCCCGAGCAGCGCGTGGTCGCGATGGCGGTGCACGACGTCGCCGCGAGGCTGCCCCGGCGGGCGAAGCCCCACTTCATCCGCTCGCTGGAGGTGCCGGTCGCGGACGGCGCTCCGGCACGGGAGCGCGCCTCACGCTGACGGCGCGATCCGTGCCTCGACGGCGGGGCCGCGCTAGATCAAGCTCACTCGCACGCCGCACGGGCGAGGAGGGCATGATCATGGCTGAGCTGGCCTGGAAGAAGGTGCTGTGTCCGGTGGACTTCTCCGAGGAGTCGCGCTCGGCGCTGCGCGTCGCGGTCGACCTCGCGCGCCGCTTCGGCGCCGAGCTCACGCTCTTTCACGCCGACACGAACGCGAACGTGTCGACGGTGCTCAAGGACGCCGAATCCGCGGACGGCGAGCTTGCGGCGTGGAAGCGCGAGGCGGAGGCGCAGGGCATCGCCTCCGTGAAGACGGCCAGCCGCGCCGGCGAGCCTCAGCTGGCCATCGTCGACCAGGCCGACCAGGGCGGGTTCGACCTCGTCGTGATGGGGACGCACGGCCGGACGGGCCGTGATCGCTCGCTCATCGGGTCGGTCGCGGAGAACGTGGTCCGGCGCAGCCGCGTCCCCGTCCTGACCGTCCACGCCGAGTGGAAGGCGGCCCGTTAGCCGTCGCGCCACGGCTCCGACGAGCGGAGCGCGGCGACGATGGCGCGCGTCGAGGGCGAGCGGTTCAGCGTGTAGAAGTGGATCCCCGGCGCCCCGCGGCGGAGCAGGTCCGCGCACTGGAGGCTCGCGTAGGCGACGCCGAGCTGCAGCGCCGCCTCCGGGTCCGAGCGGCGCACCTCCATCGCCGCTCGCAGCAGGGGCGGGATCTGCGCGCCGCACATGGCGGTGAACCGCTCGATCTGGTCGACGTTCGTGAGCGGCATGATGCCCGGCATGATGGGCACCCCGATGCCCGCCGCGCGCGCCCGCTCCACGAACCGGAAGTAGTGCGCGTTGCCGAAGAAGAGCTGCGTCACGAGGAAGTCGGCGCCGGCGTCCACCTTCGTCTTGAGGTTCGCGAGGTCGCGCGCGAGGTCGGGCGTCTCGACGTGGCCCTCGGGGTAGCCCGCCACCCCGATGCAGAACTTCCAGCGCGCCCGCTCGCTCCGGATGAACGCGACGAGCTCGCTCGCGTACCGGAAGCCCTCCGGGTGCGCGTCGAACTTCTGCTCGCCGCGGGGCGGGTCGCCCCGGAGCGCGAGCACGTTCTGGATCCCGGCGGCCGCGATCTCGTCGAGGACCTGCCCGATCTCCTGCCGCGAGGCGCCGGCGCAGGTGATGTGCGCCACCGCCTCGATCTCCGTCTCGCGCTTGAGCCGCGTGACGAGCTCGATCGTGCGCTGGCGCGTGGAGCCGCCGGCGCCGTAGGTGACGGACACGAACGCGGGGCCGAGCGGGCGGAGCGCCTCGACCGCCTCGAACATCTGCCGGACGCCGTCGTCCGTCTTGGGCGGGAAGAACTCGAAGGAGAAGATGGGCTCGCCCCGCTCGCGCGCGAACCGCAGGATGTCGGTGACCTTCACGCGCGGCAGGTTACCATCCCTCCCGATGCCGTCGAAGCCCGCGAAGCCCCCCCGCTACATCACGCCCGAAGGCTTCAGGCGCATCGCCGTCGAGCACGCGCGCATCTGGACGGTGCTGCGCCCGAAGATCGTGGCCGAGGTGGAAGCGGCGGCCGCGCTCGGCGACCGCAGCGAGAACGCCGAGTACGTCTACGGCAAGCGCAAGCTGCGCGAGCTGGACCGGCGGCTCCGCTTCCTCTCCGAGCGGATGGACGAGCTCACGGTCATCGACCCGAAGCCGCACCCCCGGGGCAAGGCGTACTTCGGCGCCTGGGTGGCGGTGGAGTACGCGGAGGGCGACGAGCGCGTCTACCGCCTCGTCGGCCCCGACGAGGCGGACGCGCCGGCGGGGCTCATCAGCGTGGACGCGCCGCTCGGGCGTGCCCTGCTCGGCAAGGCCGAGGGCGACACGGCCCGCGTGCAGCGGCCGGCCGGCACGCTCGTCCTCTCCGTCGTGGAGGTCCGCTGGACGCCCCCCGACGACTGACCCGGTCATCTTGAGCGGAGCAGCACTAGGCTTTGAGGAGATGCTCCGCGGGACGAGGACCAAGGTCTCGGATGTGCTCGCGCGGTGGGCGGGGCCCGGCGTGCGCCACGTCCTGCGCCCGCTCTCCGAGCGCGGGCAGATCCACCCGCCGCCGCTCGAGAATGATCGGCGCCTCCTCCTCGTCCAGCTCGACGGCGTGTCCCGCCGTCGGCTCGAGTGGGCCCTGCGCGAGGGCCACATGCCGTTCCTCGCCCGGCGCGTGGACCGCGGCGAGAGCGCCGTCTCGAGCGCGAGGAGCGGCGCGCCTGCCTCCACGCCCGCCTTCCAGGCGGGCCTGCTCTACGGCGTCTCGCCGAGCGTCCCCGGCTTCGTGTGGTACGACCGGCGCCGCGCGCGCGAGATCCGCATGGACCGCGCCACCGACGCGGCCGCGATCGAGGCGCAGCTCTCGAACGGCCGCGACCCGCTCCTGCGCGGCGGCACCTCCTACTTCTCCATCTTCAGCGGGGGCGCGGCGCTGCCGCACTTCTGCCTCTCCGGGCTCGCGGGCGACTACCCGCTCGACGCGCTCACGAGAAGCTTCTCCGCGTGGGACGCCGCCGTGAGCGGCGTCGTCCACTCCGTCACCGCGGCGCGCACCGCGGGGCGGGCCGCGTACGAGCTCACGGCGGGGCTGTGGAGGGGCGCCGCCTGGTCGCTGTCGCTGGGCCGGCTCAAGCACGAGCCGCGCTTCCTCCTGCACCGGCTCCTCGTCGGCGCGTTCATGCGCGAGCTCGCCGTCGAGGGGATCATCATCGACGTCGCGCGCGGCGTGCCCGTCGTCTACTGCGACTTCCTCGGCTACGACGAGTTCGCGCACCGGCGCGGCCCCGACGCGCCCGAGGCGATCTCGAACCTGCGCTCGCTGGACCTCGCGCTCGCCGCCATCTACGCCGCCGCCGAGGCCGTCCCCGAGCTGCGCTACGACGTCTTCGTCTTCTCGGACCACGGGCACGTGGCGACGATGCCGTTCGAGTCGTTCACCGGCCTCTCCCTGCCGGAGTACCTCGCGCTCGCCGACGGCGGCGTGGCGGTGCCGCTGCTCCTCGACGGCGGCGAGGCGGTGCGCCTCGCGCAGACGCGCTCGGTGCGGGCGCTCCTGGCGAGGTCGCCGGCGCGGGTCCGCGACCCCGTCGGGCGCGGCCTC
>DASWDS010000315.1:0-4589 GCA_036395165.1 Anaeromyxobacteraceae bacterium
CAAGCTCTCGCAGGCGGTGCTCCAGAAGGCGGCCGCGCTCGTCCCGGCGCTGGCGGGCGGCTCGGCGGACCTCGCCGAGTCGAACCTCACCGACATCAAGGGCGCCGGCGGCGTGAAGGCGGGCGACTACGCGGGCCGCAACGTCCACTACGGAATCCGCGAGCACGCGATGGGCGCCATCACGAACGGCCTCGCGTACGACGGGCTCTTCATCCCGTTCGGCGCCACGTTCCTCATCTTCTCCGACTACATGCGACCGCCGGTGCGGCTCGCCGCGCTCTCGGGCCTCCAGAGCATCTTCGTCTGGACGCACGACTCGATCTTCCTCGGCGAGGACGGGCCGACGCACCAGCCCGTCGAGCAGCTCGGGGCGCTGCGCGCCATCCCCCAGCTCCACGTGGTCCGTCCCGCCGACGGCCTCGAGACCGCCGCCGCCTGGGCGCACGCGCTCGAGCGGAGGGACGGGCCGACCGCGCTCGTGCTCACGCGGCAGAAGCTGCCGAAGCTGACGCGCTCGTCGTCCGACACCGCCGGCCTGTTCCGGGGCGGGTACGTCCTGCACGAGGCGCCCGGCGCCACCGTGACCATCGTCGCCACGGGGTCGGAGGTCGGGGCGGCCCAGGGCGCGCTGCCGCTCCTCGCGGCGAAGGGCATCCAGGCGCGGCTCGTCTCGATGCCGTGCCTCCAGTGCTTCGACGCGCAGCCGGCGGCGTACCGCGAGGCCGTGCTCCCGGCGGCGCACCGCATCGCTGTGGTCGAGGCGGCGCGCGGGCTCGAGTGGTGGCGCTTCGCCGGGAAGGACGGGCTCGTGATCGGGATCGACCGCTTCGGGGCGAGCGCGCCGGAGAAGGCGCTCGTCGAGGAGTTCGGCTTCACGCCCGCGAAGATCGCCGAGAAGATCGAGCGCTGGCTCTCGCAGTAGCCGGAAACACGAACGGCTCCGCCGCGCGATCGCGAGCGGCGATCGCGCCACGCGGAGCCGCGCGGAGCTGTCCCGGCGCTCGCGCCGGGGACGTCGAGCGCTAGCGGGCGACGACGGCGGGCTGCGACACCCCGGGCTGCGGCTGTGCCGGCGCGACCGGGCGCGGCTCGATCCGTTCTCCCTTGGCGAGCATCTTCAGCGACAGCGAGAGCAGGCTCGCGAGCAGCTCGCCCGAGCCCGGGACGTCGAGCTTGCGGTAGATCCGCTTGCGGCGCGCCCGGATGGTCTCGGGCGAGACGCCGGCAGCGGCCGCGGAGTCCTTGCACGCGAAGCCCTGAGCGATGCGCAGCACCTCGGCGCGCTCGGCGGGCGTGAGGGTCGTGCCCTCGAGGAACTTGGCAGCGAACGGCGTCAGGATCTCGATATCGATCTGAGGCATCTTCATGTCCTTCCACTTGTGGCCCGCGTGAGAGCCAGCTCACCGAACGTCCGGTCCGCCGGGCGCGTGTTCCTGGGGCGCGCCCCTTCTCGGCCGTCTGTCTCCGGCGACAGGGACGATGATAACGTCCCGTGAGGTTGCCAACCCCCTTCCCGGCTTTTCAGATAAGCCCCGAACAGGACGCGGTTTTTGTCCCACCTGTGACGCCTTGTCGCACATCGGCTCCTATATGGCGCTATATGGGGTGCCATATGGCTATCTGAGCCGAAAACGAAGTCTTACCAGGCCTGAAGGCCCGCATCCCCGGCCGGGTCAGTCGTCGTCCGACGCGGGGTCAGGCGCACGCCCCGGCAAGGGGCTGCTCGGTGCAGCCGGCGACGGCGGCCACGCCAGGTCCTCCTCGAAGTCGATCGACTGGAGGATGTCCTTCTGCTCGGCGCGATGTGCCCGGATCCGCGACGCGGAAGCCGCGAGCGCCGCACGCGCTTCGGGACCGGTGCGGCCGCGACCCTCCCCGTCGCGGAACGCGAGCACGGCCGCGAGCTGGCGCCACAGCGCCGCGTAGAACCGCTGCCCCGGATCGCGAAGCGTCGGCTCCAGCGCGGCCCACGGGATCTCCTGGTCGCCGAAGCGCGGCGGCAAGACGAGCGCCGACGGGCGCGCGAGGTCCGCGTCGCGGTCCACGAGCGCCGCCTGCGCCCTCGAGGTGAGCGGGAAGTCGGCGTCGAGGAGGGCGAAGCGGACGGCGTCGCCCTCCACGTCCACGCGGATGGCGCGATCGCCGAACGGCATGAGGAAGGGCGCAGGGGCGCCGCGCAAGAGCGCGACGAGCGCCTTGCGATCGACGGGATCGGCCGCGGGCGCGCTGCGCGGGGTGCGCGACTCGAGCACGTCGCGCAGCTGGTCCACCGCGACGACGACGTTGAGCGCCTGCGCGTCCTTGTAGCCGGCGTGGTAGACGCCGACGAGCTCGAGCTCGCCCGTCCGGCACGACACGGCGAGGACGGCGCTCCCCGAGTTGCCCGCGTTGAGCGGCGCGTCGATGGCGAAGTCCTCGTGGCTCCAGCCGCGCTCGTGGTCGGGCTGGCCGGTGCTGATGACGCGCCCGGTGTTGGACGCCGCGAACGCGCCCAGCGGGTACCCGCGCACCTGCACCGCGTTCCCCACCCGGAGCGCCGAGGAGCGCCCGATCCGGTAGGGCATCACCTTGAGCGGGTGCCGCGTCTTCAGCACCGCGAGGTCCAGCGCCTCGTCGGCGAGCACCTTCGTGAGCGGGACCTGCGACGCGTCGTCGTCGTCGCCTTCGCTCGAGACGATGCGGATCGTCTCGCGGACCTTGCGCGAGCCGGCGGGGACGCCGTCGACGTCGTCGGCCTCCGTCACGAGCGGGTGCTCCGCGACGTGCTCGTTCGTCGCGACGAACCACTCGCCGCCGACCGCCTTGTACGCGAAGCCGGTGCCGTGCCGGACGTGGCGCACGTAGCGCCGCCGGAGCTTGCCGCCCTTGCCGTAGTAGACGTGCTCGTACGTGGCGGTGGTGCGGATGCAGTAGGTGTAGCCCGCATCCGCCGACGCCTCGAAGACGCGCGTGTCCCGCGACATCCCGGTGAGGAAGTCGGCGTACTCGCCGGTGCAGAAGGGCGCCGGCTCCCGGGGGGACGCCGGCGGGGGAGCGGGCTTCGCGCCGGCCCCGAGCGCCGGAACCAGGACGAAGCAGGCGAACACGGCGCGCGCGAGGTGCATGGCGTCCGGGCCGAACGTAGTGACGCGGCGTGCGGTCCGACACGGTGCCGTTGGGGTATCTCCTGTGCGAGTGACGTGCGTTGCGTCGACGCGCCGTCGCGACGGCCACCGCCGCAGCGCGGGCGCGGGCCTTCGCGTCTCGTGGGCGGGTCGATCCCAGGCGAGCCGGAGCGCGCGAACGTTCCCGGCGGGGCGGGCGGCGGGGGCGGCACGCGGCCGCGACGCCGAGGACCGCGAGAAAACCGCTGCGCACGCCCGGGAACTCTAGCATGCTCACGCGGTGCCCCCCCGCAGGATCGCGCTCGCGCAGGTGAACACGACGGTGGGCGACTTCGCCGGGAACGCGGCGAAGATCCGCGACGCCACCGCGCTCGCGCGCGCGGCCGGGGCGACGCTGGTCGTCTTCCCGGAGCTGGCGCTCTGCGGGTATCCCCCGCGCGATTTCCTCGACATGCCCGAGTTCCTGGCGCGCGCCGCCCGCACGCTCTCCGAGCTGGCCGCGCCCGCCGAGTGGTCGCGCGGCCTCTCGATCGTGATCGGCTTCCCCGAGGCGCCCGAGGGCGCGCCCCCGCCGGGCGTCTACAACGCCGCCGCGCTCGTCGAGGGCGGGCGCGTCACCGCGGTCGGACGGAAGTCGCTCCTGCCCACCTACGACGTCTTCGACGAGACGCGCTACTTCCTCGCCGCGCCGCACAGCACCGCCTCCCCGGCGGAGGGCGTCGGGCTGCGTCTCGGGCTCTCCATCTGCGAGGACATCTGGAACGACAAGCGCTTCTGGCAGAAGCCGCGCTACGAGCGCGATCCCATCGCGGAGCTGCAGCAGGCGGGCGCGGCGCTGGTGGTGAACATCTCGGCGTCGCCCTACTCGCTCGGCAAGCCGGCGCTCCGCGAGCGCATGGTCGGGGCGGCGGCGGCGCGCCACGAGGTGCCCATCGCCTACGTGAACCAGGTGGGCGGCGACGACGCGCTGGTCTTCGACGGCGGGTCGATGCTCGTGGCGCGGGACGGCGCGGTGCTGGCGCGCGCGCCGCTCTTCGAGGAGGCCGTCGTGGTCGTCGGCGAGGACGGCTCCGCCCCCGAGGTGCGCCACTTCGCGGGCGCGGCGCTCCTCGCGCCGGGCGCACGTCCCGACGCGGACGCGGACGAGGTCTACCGCGCCCTCGTGCTGGGCCTGCGCGACTACGCCCGCAAGTGCGGGTTCCGGAGCGCCGTCATCGGCCTGTCGGGCGGCATCGACAGCGCGCTCACGGCGTGCCTCGCCGCCGAGGCGCTCGGCCCCGACCACGTCTTCGGGGTGGCGATGCCGTCCCGCTACTCCTCGTCGCACTCGCGCGAGGACGCCGCCGAGCTGGCGAGGAACCTGGGCGTCCGCTTCACCGAGATAGCCATCGAGCCGATGCACGCCGCGTCGGTCGCGACGCTCGACGCGGCGCTCGGCCATCTGCTCTGTGATCTCGCCGCCCAGAACGTGCAGGCGCGCATCCG
>DASWDS010000316.1:0-6291 GCA_036395165.1 Anaeromyxobacteraceae bacterium
GGGACGGCTCCCTTCTCGCGCTGTCGGCGGCGATGCCCGGGCTGGTCGGCGCCACCCTGCGCCGCAGCGGCCCCTACGCCGTCATGAGGGCCGCGATCACCAGGACGGCGGATCGAACGCCGCAAGAGGCGCGGGGCGGGACGATCGTCATCCGGTTGAAGCTGTTCAATCTGCTCCTCGAGGAGATGGGGCCCGTGCTCCTCGAGCGCGGGATGGTGCTCGATCGGGGCGATGTGCTCGACGTGCTCGGGGACAGGGCCGAGGCGCTCACGGATCTGCCGGCCGGGGGCAAGGTGGAGCTCACGGTGCGCGTCAGCGGATGACGAGCCTCAGCTGGTTCAGGATGTCGTACGCCGCCGTCGTCCGGAACCGCTCACGCTCGCCCAGGTACTTCCTCGCCCAGCTCCGCGTGCCCGCCCGGCTCGAGATCGCGAGGCACGCCACGACCGCCGAGCTCTCGGTCCCCCCGGGGCCGGCCACGCCTGCGACGGCGATCCCCCACGCCGCCCCGGACCGCGCGCGGGCGCCCTCGGCCATCGCGCACGCCACCGCCTCCGACGGCGCGCCGTGCGCCCGCAGCGTCGCGGCGGGGACGGCGAGCAGCTCCGTCTTCATCGCGTCGGCGCAGGCGACGACGCCGAGGTCGACGGCCGCCGTGGCGCCGGGGGAGCTGGTCATCATCTCGGCCACCGCGCCCCCGGTGCAGTCCTCCGCGATGGCGACGCGCTCGCCGCGAGCGACCAGCCGCTCGACGACGAGCTGCGCCAGCTCCTGCCTGCCCTCGGCGAAGATCGCCTCGCCGAAGAGGCGCCGGACCTCGCGGAGGATGCGCTCGGCGCGCTCCTCCGCCTTCCTGCCGGACACGCTCCACTTCACGTGGATCTCCGGCCAGTGTGCGCGATACCCGAACCGGACGTCCCGGTGCTCGGGAGCGTCCATCACCGGCCGCATCCGCTCGTCCGCGTGCGCCTCCCAGATCCCGAAGAGCTTCACGAGTCGTGAAGCGACCGCCCCACCGCCCGCGCGCGCGGCGACCCGCGGCAGGACCGCCTCGTCGCAGAGCCCCCGGTACTCGGCGCGGACGCCGGGCAGGCACACCAGCTCTGCGCGGCCGAGCCGGACGATGAAGGCGGGCGCCGTCCCGAAGCGGTTGGGCAGGATCGTGGCGCCGCGCGGGAAGCGCGCCAGCCTGGTGTTGTTGGGCGTCATGGCGCGCCCGAGCTCGCGGTAGCGCGCCTCGATCGCCGCGAGCGAGGCGGCGTCCTCGTCGAGCGGCACGCCCATCGCCTCGGCCACGCACTCCCGCGTGAGATCGTCCTCGGTCGCGCCGAGCCCGCCGCTCATCACCACGAGGTCGGCGCGCGCGGTCGTCTCGTGCAACGCCGCGAGCAGGTCCTCGCGATCGTCGCCGACGAGCGTCTTGCGCCGCACCATGAAGCCTGCGTCCCACAGGCGGTCCATGAGCCACGCGCTGTTCGTGTCGACGACCTGCCCCGTGAGCAGCTCGTCGCCGGTGGCGAGGATCTCGACGACCAGGCTCACCCGCGCGGCCCCGAGCGCCGACGTCCCCGCCACGCCTCGCGTCACCAGTTGAAGACCTTGTCCAGCTCCTCGGGCTTCACCTTGAAGGTCACCTGGTGAGGTGCCAGCGGCTGCTGCTCGAAGAAGCGGGGCAGCCGATCGTGCTCGTGCGTGAACCCGGCCTTCGCGTTGAAGGCGCGCTCCGCCGAGAGGACCCTCTTGCCCAGGGCCACGACGTCGTCGCCGGTCAGCGAGAGCCCGTAGTGGGCGTTCAGGAGATCGAGCAGGTTCTGGAACGTGTCCGGCTGGTCGAGCACCGGGAACGCGATGAAGAGGCACATGCCGGTCGAGTCGACGGCGGCGGTGGCGATCTGGAGGTTGCGCGAGAGATCCACCTGGCCGTCCGGCTTGAGCGGGTCGACGAACCCGCCGACCTTCAAGATGTTCGTCGCGACCGCGTAGCCGGCGGTGTGGTCGGCCCCCATCGTGCTCGTGGCGTAGGTCACGCCGATGCCCTGCACGCCGCGCGGGTCGTAGGCGGGGATGGCCTGGTTCTTCACCACCGGGACGCGCTCGACCCCGAAGACCTCGCCGGTGATGCCGGCGCCCGAGCCGAGGATGCGGCCCAGCGGCGTTCCCTTGCCCACCTCCTGGAGCAGGCGAATGGCTCCCTGCGAGTCGCCGAACTTGATGACGCCGGCCTCCATCGCCACGCCGATGGCCACGCCCATCTCGATGGTGTCGAGCCCGAAGTCGTCGTCCATGCGGTCCAGCTCGGCGATGGCGTCCAGGTCGTCGATACCGCAGTTGCCGCCGTGCGACCACACCGTCTCGTACTCGGGCTGCTTCGTGACGTACTTGCCGTTCTTGTCGTGAAAGATGCCGGAGCACTGGATGGTGCAGCCGCGCTGGCATCCGTGCGTCGCGTTGGCCCCGCGATCGGTCTCGAGCTGCGCCTGGGCCTCGCCGCTGATCTTCGAGGCGCCCGCGAACTGGCCCTGCTGGAAGTTGAAGGTGGGGTAGGCGCCCGCCTCGTTCAGCACGTTGGTGAGGACGTTGGTGCCGAACGCCGGCAGTCCCTGGCCCGTGACGGGGTGGCGCTTGAGGCCCTCGACGAAGGACTTGGCCGCCGCCTTGAACTTCGCGGGATCTTTGGGCTGCGGCGGGGTGGTGCCCACCTCGTCGACGACGATCGCCTTGATCTTCTTCGAGCCCATGACGGCGCCCACGCCGCCCCGGCCCATGTGCCGCGTCGGCCGGAGCTCGCGGTCGGTGCACGCGATCGAGGCGGCGCCGAGCTTCATCTCGCCGGCCATGCCGATGGTGATGTAGGCGACCTTGTCGCCATGGATCTTCTCGAGCTTGGCGACCGTGTCGTAGTTCCCGAGCATCCGGCAGCTGTTGTCGACGCTGAACGACACCCCGTCCTTGTTGATGACGATCTTCCAGAGATCGTCGCCGGGCGGCTGCCCCTCGATGATGACGGCGGCGTAGCCAAGGCGACCGAGCGCCATCCCCGCCTGCCCGCCGGCGTTCGACTCCTTGACGCCGCCCGTGAGCGGGCTCTTGCAGCCGCAGGAGAGCCGTCCGCTCGTCGACGCGCTCGTACCGGCGAGCAGTCCGGGCGCGAAGACGAGCTTGTTGGCCGCGCTCAGCGGGTGGCAGAGGGGGTCCACCTCGTCACCCACGATCATCGAGGTCATGCCGCGTCCGCCGAGGCCGGCGTACTTGCCGATCGGCGCGACCGACGCCTTCGGGCCGCCCGGCGCGCCCATGTCGATTCTCAAGATCGTGTCCATTTGGTTTCCCCTATCGGTTGGGACAGGCTCCGCCATCGAAGCAATCTGCGCGCCAGACCGCATGATGCAGCGCGACGGCTCGGCGCATCTTCGCGAGAAGGCGGCGATAGGAGCGGGTTCTCGGCGAGCGGGCACCTCCGCCGGCGAGGGGCGTGCGCGGTCCGCTGTCTCGGTGTGACATGTTGCCCGGGACGCGTTACACGGGCGTGACGTCCCAGCTCGCCGCTCCGCAGCGGGAGCGCGCGCACCCTCGAAGGCCCATCCTGCCGGGCCGCTTCGTGGCAGGAGCGCGGGGGATGGTGCGTGGACGACCGCGACCGAACCTCGCCATGACGGGCGGGCGACGGCGGAGCGCGCCCGGCGCCTCACTGCAGGCACTGGAAGACGCCCGTGCACCAGAGGCACGCTGCGCAGGGCACCGTCGACAGGTGGCAGTCCTCGGTGAACTCCCCGTCCTGGACATGGTCGCAGAGCGCGTGGTTGCAGTCGTAGCAGAAGGGGAAGTCGTAGCGGAGGACGCCCTCGCGGAACGACCGCGCCGGCCGATCGTTCCAGACCGAGAGCACGTCGCGATCGGACAGACGGCCAAATGACTTCGGCACGACGTTCTTCACGATGCCCGCGACGTGGCAGCTGTAGCGGTGCCACAGGAAGTAGCAGGGATGGACGTCGCCGTCCCAGGAGACGAAGCAGCCCCCGCCCTCGACGAACTCGCACCTCCGGTCCGCCGTGGGCGTGACAGCGGGGAGCTCGAGGTCGACCCCTTCCCGCTGCGCGATCTCCTTCGCGTGTCCGAAGGCCTCCTCGACGCGCCGGAGCATCGACTCGTCGAAGCGGAGCAGCTTGGCGAGGTTGAGCGAGACGCCCTGCGCCGACGCGTCGGCGACCATCCTCCGGACGTAGTCGATGACGCGCGCGTCCTCCGGCGTGGGGCGGAACTTGAGGAAGATCTTGAAGTAGCGGCCCATGTCCACGCCGTCGGCCACCGCCCGCTCCTGCCACCCGCCGAAGATCCGCCGCGCACGGTCGGTGCTCGAGTCGAACGCGACGGCCCCCACCGCCTCCTTGCCGTACGGGAGCATGTGCGTGACGATCACGAAGCCGATGTGGTTCCGGGCTGCCCAGCGGACGAGGTCGGGGAGCTGGGGCACGTTGTCCTGCATCGCCACGAATTCCAGGCCGAGCGCGATCGGCCGGCCTCGGCGGCGCCCCGCCTCGTGGAGGGCTGCCGCGGCGGACTCGATTGCCTCGTGCCGTCCGCCCCTGCGCAGCGAGGCGAAGACCTCGGGCGAGACCGCGTCAGCGGAGATGCAGATGCGGTCGACGCCGGCGCCGGCCAGCGATTCCGCGCGTCTCGGGCCGAGAAGCTGGCCGTTCGTCTGGAACCCGACCCATCCGGCGGCGGGCATGTCGCGCCTGGCGAGCTCGATGAAGCGTTCCAGGTCCCTGTTCAACAACGGCTCGCCGATGCCGTTCAGGACGAGGGCGTCGAGGCGGGGGAACGCCGGCGCGAGACGCGCGAACGTCTCGCGGTTCATGTCGCCCTCGACGATCCGCTGTCCCCCGCTTTCCCTGACGCACATCGCGCAGTGCAGGTTGCAGCGCGTCGTCACCTCGACGAAGAGCTTCGACGGGTGGGGGCGGAGCGCCGGCGGTTGCTCTCGCGTGATGGGGAGCGACGGGTGGGCCACCCGCCGTTCGGAAAGCAAGCGTCACGCCAGGGCTCGACCCCGCCCGCTCCTCACCGCTCGATGCCGTACTTGCGCAGCCAGCGGTAGAGCGTCATGCGCGAGGTCTCGAGCGCCTGCGCGGTGCGGGCGATGTTCCAGGAGGAGGCCTCGAGCGCGCGCAAGAGCTCCTCGCGGTCCGGGTTCGCGGCTGCCGGTGCGGCCGCCGGCGGCGGCGCAGCGGCGCCAGGCGCCACCGCTTCCGGAGCGGCGAGCGCGGGCGCGGGTGCAGGTGCGGGCGCGGCCGGGGTCCTGACTTCCTCCGGGAGGTGGGACGCAGCGATGACCGAAGCGGGCGTCGTCGCCGCGACCCGCAGCACGACGTTGTGCAGCTCGCGGATGTTGCCGGGCCAGGCGTAGGCCGCGAGCGCGCGGAGCGCCTCCTCCGAGAAGCTGAGGCCGGAGCGGCCGAGAGCCGTCTCGGCCTTGCGCAAGAATGCCCGCGCCAGGATCGGCAAGTCGGTGCGCCGGTCGCGGAGCGGTGGGATGGCGATGGCGAGGACGTTCAGGCGGAAGTAGAGGTCGGAGCGGAAGCGGCCAGCCCGGATCTCGTCGGTGAGGCTCTTGTTGCTGGCGGCGACCACGCGGATGTCCACCCGGCGTGGCGAGCTGCCGCCGAGCCGCACCACCTCGCGCTCCTGCAGGACGCGCAGGAGCGCGGTCTGGGCCTGCGGGGAGAGCTCGCTCACCTCGTCGAGGAAGAGGGTCCCACCGCAAGCCTCCTCGAACTTGCCGGCGTTGCCCTCCTTGCGACCGCCCGTGAAGGTGCCCGCCTCGTAGCCGAACAGCTCGGCCTCGAGGAGCGCCGCCGGGATGCAGCCGCAGTTGACCGCGATGAACGGGCCGTCGCCTCGCGCGCTGGCGGAGTGGATGGCCTGGGCGAAGAGCTCCTTGCCGGTGCCGGACTCGCCGGAGAGCACCACCGGGAGCTCGTTGCGCGACGCCATCCGCGCGAGCGCCACGGCGTCCCGCAAGCTCTCCGACTCGCCCAGCACGTGGTCGAAGTCGTAGCGGGTCGTCGTCGTGGAGACGGTCGTCCGGCCGGCAGCGCGCGGTTTCGTCGAGGCAGCGGCGAGCACGCGGACCACCGCCCCGACGGCGCTCTGGTCGTAGCGGACCGGCGACGCGATGAGCTTCACGTTGGCCGGCCCGCCGGGCCAGTCGACGGAGAGCTCCCCGTCCGAGCGCCCCAGGCGGAGCGTCGTGACGAGGAGCTCCCTGATGGCGAGCGGGACATCGAGCCC
>DASWDS010000317.1:0-2129 GCA_036395165.1 Anaeromyxobacteraceae bacterium
TCCTCGCGCGCACCGTGAAGCGCGACGGCCGCGTCCTCGAGCCGGAGGAGCCGCTCGGAGACAAGCGCACGCTCTCGCTCGCCGGCCTCGAGCCGGGCGACTTCGCCGAGTGGGCCTGGATCCGGGGCGTGCCTTCGCGCGGCGCCGCGGTGCCCGGCTTCACCGCGGACGCGTTCTACTTCCGCGGAGACACGCCGCTGTGGCGGTCGATCTACGCGGTCGCGGCGCCGCCCTCGGTGGCGGTGGAGGCCGACGCCCACCACATGCCGGCTCCGGAGCTGCGCTCGGACGGCGGCCGCACCGTGCTGCGCTTCGTGCGAGAGGATGTGCCGCCGCTGCTCCCGGAGCCGAACGCGCCGAGCGAGGCCGAGCACATCGGCTTCGTGCAGGTGGGCGCGGGCGCGCGGCAGGACGCGCTGGCGCGCGCCATGGCCGACGGGCTCATCGAGGCGTTCCGGGCGAGCGGCGAGGTGAAGGCGCTCGCCGCCGAGATCGCGGCCTCCGTGCCCGCCGCCGAGCGCGGCACGGACGCGCTCCCGCGCGCCGCATACCGGCGCGTGACGGAGCTCATCCTGGGGCCGTCCGGGTCCTTCACGGAGCCGGCGGGCGCCATCCTCTCGCGCGGGCGCGGCAACCGGACCATCCTCCTCAAGTCGGTCCTCGACGCGCTCGGCGTGAAGGCGCGCGTCGCGCTCGTGCGCGACTTCACGCGCGACCCGGCGCCCTACCGGTTCCCGCGTCCGGACCTCTACGCGTACGCCGTGCTGCGCGTCGAGCACGGCGGGCGCGTGTCCTGGCTCGATCCGACGACGCGCGGCACCCCCTTCGGCGCGCTGCCCGGGGCGGCGCGCGGCGCCGACGCGCTCGTCCTGCCCGCCCCCGGCGAGGCGGTGGAGGTGGCGCGCACGCCCCCCGACGCGGGCGAGGAGCGGCGCGTCACGCGGCTCGGGGTCGCGGTCGACCGCGAGGGCAACGCCACCGTGGACGGCGCCGAGGAGTACCGCGGCTTCGAGGCGGCAGGGCTCCGCGCGTCGATCGAGCGGCTCGACGCGCAGGCGCGCCGGCAGGCCGTGGAGTCGGCGCTCTCGCGCAGCTTCCGTGGCCCCGCCCTGCTGGACTTCCAGATCGACGGCGAGGACGCGCTCGACGCCACGCTCGTGCTGCGCTGGCGCGCGCGCGTCGAGCGCTGGGCGAGGGTGGACGGCGAGCGCGCCGTGGTGGACGCCCCGATCTTCCCGGCCCGCCTCGGCGCGCGCTTCCTCCAGCGCGCGACGCGCGAGACGTCGCTCCTCGTGGCCGGCGACGAGCGGACCACGCTCGAGCTCACGGTGTCGTTGCCCCAGGGCTGGACGCCCGTTCCCGCCTCGACCGCCGACGTGGCCTCTCCGTTCGGGCGCTACCGCCGGGTCGAGCGCTCCGACGGCGGCCGCCTCGTCCGGGAGGATGGGTACGACCTCCTCCGCGGGCGGGTGGTGCCGGGTGACTACGCCTCGTTCGCAGGCTTCGCGAGCGCGGTCGATGCGGCGCAGGAGGAGCCGATGGTCTTCGCGCGCTCCACCCTGGGTGACGAGCGACCCCCCGTGCCCGGCACCTAACACCGCGGATCGCCGAGGCGCTCGCTCGGCATCGCGGTTGCTCTTCCCGGTGGCGTGCGCCTCGACGTGAAAGGTCTCCTGCTCCACCTCGCCGGCCTCGCGGCCCGCCTGCTCGTCGTGCGACGTCCCGTCACCATGACCGTTCCCGCGCTTCCTCCGAATCGCCCCGCGCGCCGCCCGCTAGCGACCCGCCGCGGGACGAGGTTCTAGCGGGAACGTCCAGGCGGCGAGAGCGCCGAGGCGCATCGCCTTTCGCAGTTGGCCGGCCCCAGGCAGCATCGGCGTCCTCGCCCCCGGATATCCGCCCTGGGGCCGGCCTCTTCTCCCCGAGGACGGCCTTCCTTCACGGCAGGAGCCGCTCGACGACGGCGCTGTGGACCTCCATCCCGCGCGAGGTGAGGACGAGCCTGTCGCCGACGCGCGCCGCGAGCCGGGCGCGCACGAGCGCGCCGGCCTCGGCGCGGCGGTGCGGCGCGATCTCGCGGGTGGGGAGGCCGCCGCGCGTGCGGAGCGCCAGCATGAGCCGCTCCTCCG
>DASWDS010000318.1:0-17176 GCA_036395165.1 Anaeromyxobacteraceae bacterium
GGGCCTGCCGCAGGACAGGGTTGCTCGGGAGCCGCGCTGGATGCTGCAGCCTGTGATCCCCAAACCAGCAATGTGCTCTCGTGCAAGTTCAACACGGCGCTGTGCAAGGTGTGGACTCTCGAGAAGGACTGCGCATCGCAAGCCCTGGTGTGCAGCGCGTCCACGCAGCCACCGGGAACGACGAGCTACGCTTGCGCCTGCCCTGCCAATGGCGCTGGCCCGTTCTATGTCGACAAGAGCTTGCCGGCGGGGGCGGGACCCACGCCGACGGGCGTCTTCACGCCAAGCAAGTGCCGATTCGTGGAGCTCGGTGACGCGGTCGCCGCCGCGAACCAGGTAGCTGGCGGCGCGGCGGTGCTTGCGATCGGGTGGGGCACCAATGATTCGAATCCAGTGGTGTGGTCCCTCTTGGCGTTCTCGCAACCCAAGCTCGGTACCGGAGTCTCCGTCGCTCCGGCCTTCGGCGCTGGCGAGCTAGGTCACTACGTTCTGTCGATCGACGGCACGTCTTCCGCGTCGCTCAGCCTTGGCGTGGGCTCCAGCGTGTCCGGGTTCGTCGTGCAGAACTCGACGAGCACGGGCGATGCGATCGTCGTGAACTTTCCGACGAGCGGCTCTGCAACTCCGGCGTCGCTCGACCATTCGCACATCATTGGGGTGCCGACCGGGTTGTCCACGCCTGCGCTCGCCACGGGTGTCAAGGTCACCAAAGGTGCGATCAAGCTAGATACCGTCGAGATCGACCACGCGGTGACGGGGATCGTGGTCGGGACGGGAGCGAACGTTGATACGGCGTTCTCCGCGACGAATTGCACGGTTCACGACAACACGGATGGTCTCGTCGTGAACAGTGGGAACGCAAGCGCGGCGGGTCAGCCCGTGACGATTACTGGCGGTAAGTTCACCGCGAACAGTGATGCTGGCGTGAAAGTGCTACGGTCCCTTCACCTGACGGACGGCACCCAGTCGCTCCACATCGACGGCGCGACGATTACTGGCGGCAAGAATGGGCTTCTGTTCGCGCCGTCGCCGCTGACAACTCCCATCACCGCCATCGTGAACGCCGTGACCGTGCGTGGCGCCACCGACTCCGGGGTCTTCTTCAACCAGACCGACGGCTCGACAATCTCGATGACGAACAGCGCCATAACCGGCAACTGCGCCACCACGTCGCACAACGGGCAGCTTGGAGGCGGCCTGCTCTTCACAGGTAGCCTACCAGCCATGCCTGCGTTCTTTGGCAACACGCTCAGCGGAAACGCTTACAACCAAGTGCTCGTGTTCAGCGGCGCGGCGGGCCCGCTCTTGCTGAGCGGGGACGTGAAATGCGGCAGTCCCAACGTCTTTGTTTGCGCGAACGGCGCGTCGCCAGGCGCCGGCGTCTACTCGACGGGCACACAGGTTATCGCAACATTCGACGCCTGGACGGGTGTCGTCGGGCCGACTGGTCCTAACCCACCGAACGCGGGAACCGACTTCGGCGGAGCCGTGGACGCGACGGGTGCAAGCGGGAACAATTTCTGTGCACCGGCAGTGTCCGCGTGCCAGGCGTCACCGACCTGCAATTGACGCGGACGACTTGGGGAACATTCTCGAGCGCTGCGGGCATCCACGACCCTGTGAACGTTCTTGCCCTGACCGCGGCGCCCGAGGTCCCGGTCCAAGCGCCGCCCGAACGTCTGTGCGATGGCGATCGGGATCCGGCATCGAAGGCAAGGCGTCGCTCGGCGAGCGTTGCTCCGCCGACGGACGGTGCCGTCCGTCGCGCGTCGCTCGCGAGGCGTTTCCGTGCGTTCGCGGCGCCTCCGCGTGATCGGCTCACAACCGAGGGCGCGCGGGCCGCAGCAGCTTCACTCATCCTGGGATGAGTTGGT
Source organism: Anaeromyxobacteraceae bacterium (assembly GCA_036395165.1). Lineage (GTDB taxonomy): Bacteria > Myxococcota > Myxococcia > Myxococcales > Anaeromyxobacteraceae > Anaeromyxobacter_A. The sequence goes on from DASWDS010000318.1 coordinate 1,875, forward strand.
GCCAGCGCCGTCAGCGCCGCGCTGACGCATGCCCCAACCGGGAGTGAACAAGGTCCTTGACGCATTTCACGGCGTGGTCGTGAGCGGAGCGTCTTCACGTCGCGAACGGCGTTCCTGCGTGCACCGCTGGCTCGTCGTGCGCCCGGCGTCGTGCTGGGACGGGAACGCGAACCCGCGCGCGAAAACGCGTGCGCGAGGCCGCCAGGGCCGTTCCCGGAAGCTCGGAAATCCCGTGCTATCAAAGAGGAACGATCACTGGAGGTGCACCATGCACGCGACCCTTCCTTCCTCCCTCGACTCCGCCGCGCTCTCGCGGCGCCTCGTCGAGCTCGCCGGGAACGAGCGCGACGCGCAGGTCGATTTCCTGCTGCACCTCGCCGAGTTCGACCAGCGGCGCGCCTTCCTGGAAGAAGGCCACGATTCACTGTGGACCTACTGCCAGCGCGTCCTCCACCTGCGCGAGGGCCCGGCCTGGCGGCGGATCCAGACCATGCGCGTGCTGCGCCGGCTTCCGGCGCTCGAGGCGGCGCTGCGCGACGGTCGGCTCTGCCTCTCCACGGTGACGCTCCTCGACCCGCTCCTCACGGAGGAGAACCTGCCCGAGCTCGTCGCCGCGGCTGCGTATCGCACGAAGAAGGATGTCGAGCACCTGGTCGCGTCGCTCCAGCCGCGCACCGCTCCGAAGCCGGGAGTCCGCAAGCTGCCGGAGCGAGCCGACCCGAAGCGCGAGGTGGCTCGCGGCGCCGAGGCCATGCCGCCGGCGCCCGCCGCGAGCGCGGCGCCTGCTCCGACCCTCACGCTCGCCGCACCCGACGCCTCGCCTGCGCTCGCCACGCCCGAGCCGCGCCGGCCGGAGATGACGGCCGTCTCGCGAGACGAGTGGTCGCTGCGCGTCACCATCGACTCGGCGCTCAAGGCGGACCTCGAGACGCTCGAGGAACTCTTGAGCCACACGTGCGGCGGCGATCTCACGGCGGTGCTGCGCGAGGCGATCCGCTGCGGGATCGACAAGCACGGGAAGCGCAAGGGCGCCGTGAAGCCCACGCGTGAGCGGAAGGCGACCTCGAGCGCGAAGGCGAGCGCCGTCTCGCACGGGCGCGACATTCCGGCTGCGGTGCGCCGCCAGGTGTGGGAGCGCGACGGCGGGCGGTGCGCGTGGGTCGCGGAGGACGGTTGCCGCTGCGGGAGCCGCTGGAAGCTCGAGATCGATCACATCCATCCAGTCGCGCTCGGGGGCCCCTCGACGATCGACAACGTTCGCCTCCTCTGCCGATCGCATAACGACTTCCACGCCACTCTCGTGTTCGGGCGCGAGCACATGGAGAGGGTCAAGGGCCGCATAACTCATCCCGGGATGAGTGGTCCGAGGCACGAGCGCTCATTCCCGCCACGGACGGTTCGGGAACCGTGAGCTCCGGGCGCGAGCGATCGTCCGGCGCGAGCACAGCCGCCAAACCGGTCGCCGGACCGAGGGGAAGGCCTTCGCCTCCCGAGCTCCGTTCAGCCGTGCATGCTCACGTGATCGCGCTCGTCCAGCCGGCGGAGCGTCGCCACCAGCGCGTCCGCGGCGCTCCGCTGCAACGGGGCGGAGATCGCGAGGACGGGGAGACCGGCGAAGCCCGGCGACGCCGTGAGGTGCAGGACCAGCTCGCCGCCGCCGGGCTGCAGGGCCAGCGCCGGATCCAGGACGATGGCTCCAGGCCGGAAGCCGTCGCGCAGGGCGGCGAGCGCGGAGGCGAGCTCCTCCACGCAGACGACCCAGATGCCCTCGTCCCGGAGGGTGTCGCCGACGCGCGCGAGCAAGCGTCGATCTTCGCTGATGACGAGCACGGGCGGCATGCGGCGAAACCTACGGCGCCCGAGGCGACGCGCAAGGGCGGTGTCGCCATGAGCCCCCTTTGGCGACCGGACTACAGCCGGTTGCGCGTCGAGCGGGCGCCGCGGTGCACGAGACGCGAGCCACGAACCGAACCGAACGCACAGCCGTCGCCACTCCCTGGACCCGTCGCGCCGCCGGCATGATCGACCGACAGCAACGGCGATCAATGCGCGCTACACCGCCCTGCGCCGCGGGCTCATGGCGGCCCCCGCGATGACGAGCAGCAGGACGGCGCCGACGAGGCTCCCGAGGAAGCCCGCGCCGTGCAACTCGGAGAGCGAGCTCCCCGTGAACGCGCTCGCGACGAGGCCACCGACGAGCGAGCCGGCGACCCCGAGCAGCGTCGTCATGACGAAGCCCATGTGCTGGCGCCCCGGCACGATGGCGCGCGCCAGCAGGCCGATGATGAAGCCGAAGACGATCCAGGCGATGATCCCCATGCGATTCCCCCCTCGCGTGGAAGCTAAGCCCTTGGCCTCCGCGCGCGCACGGCCGCCCGCACGGCGGGCGACCCGCGGGATGCCTCGCCGGCGGGGCGACGCGCTGCTACAACGCGGCTGTGACCGCGTCCCTCTCCGCAGCCGCGGCCGCCGTCGCCGCCATGCTTGCGCTGGCGGGGGTGGACGAGCAGTCCGCGCCGTGGCGGGTGGAGGTCACCACGTACGGTGGCCTGTCCGGGCGCGGCGCGGGCGCCGTGAAGGTCCGGTCGGGCGGGGAGATCGAGGTCGTCACGCTCTCAGGTCAGCGCTGCGAGCGACGGCTCGAGACGACCGCGCTCGCGAAGCTGGAGGAGGCGCTGCGGCGAGCCCGCCCGGCGCGCTGGCGCTCGCGCTACTTCATGCCGGACAACCCGACCGGCTGCTGCGACCAGGTCTCGACGACGCTCGCGCTCATCCGCGGCACCGGGCCAGCCGAGAAACGGTTCGTGACGGGCTGGTTCGACGAGAGCCGCCGGCTCGTGCCCCACGACGCGCTGGCGCTCCAGGAAGCCGCCATGGACCTCGCGCTCCAGGATCAGGGGTGCGCAGGGAAGAGGCGGTAGGGCAGAGGCAAGGGCGAGGTAGGCAAAAGTCCGAGACGGGATGCGAGGATGCGCGTGCGCCTGGCCTGCCGCCGCGCGCCCGCGTTCCTTGACTCGCTGAGTACCCAAAGGTAGCGTCCTGGCGATCGCCCGCCCGACAAGGAGAACCCTCCGTGCGGCCCCTCTTGCTCCTCGCGCTGGTCGCCACCCTGCCGGGTTGCGCGCAGATCCACTCGAACCTCAACCTCGTCGACGCCGAGGTTGCGATCGAGGGCGCGCGCGCAGCGGGCGCCGCGAAGAGCGCGCCGTACGAGTACACGGCCGCGGAGGCCTACCTGCACAAGGCGCGCGAGGAGCTCGGGTACGCGCAGTACGGCGCCGCCGCGGAGCTCGCGCGGGAGTCTCAGGAGCTTGCCGAGAGGGCGCATCAGAAGGCCACGGACGCCGGCAAGGCCGGGGACGCCAGATGATGCGCCGCGCCGCGCTCCTCGCCGCGCCGCTCGCGCTCGCCTGCGCCACCGCAGGGAAGCTCCACGCCACCGCCGACGCCCTCCGCCTCGACGCGGACCGGGCCCGCAGCTCCGGCGCCATGCAGTGCGCGCCGCGCGAGCTCGCCACCGCCGACACGAACCTCCGCTTCGCCGACCTCGAGATCGACCAGGGCCACTCCGGGCGCGCGAAGGAGCACCTCGACGTCGCCGAGGGCGCGGTGAAGAGGGCGCTGGAGATCTCGAGGGACTGCCTCCCGAAGAAGGTGGTGGTGCCGCTGCCGCCGCCGCCGGAGCTGAAGAAGAGGCCCGTCATCGTGAAGGTCGAGCCGCCCAAGGACACCGACGGCGACGGCATCCCGGACGACATCGACCGGTGCCCGCTCGACCCGGAGGACAAGGACGGCTTCCAGGACGAGGACGGCTGCCCGGATCCGGACAACGACGGCGACGGCATCGTCGACGCGCTCGACGCCTGCCCCAACAACCCCGGCCCGCTCGAGAACAAGGGCTGCCCCATCCTCGATCGCGACGGGGACGGCGTGGCCGACGACCAGGACCGCTGCCCCGACCAGCCCGGACCGAAGGAGCTGCAGGGCTGCCCCGACGGCGACGGCGACGGCATCCCCGACATCGACGACAAGTGCCCGCTCGAGCCCGGACCGAAGGAGACCGGCGGCTGCCCGAGGAAGTACACGCTCCTCGAGGTGAAGAAGGACCGCATCGAGATCAAGCAGCAGGTGCACTTCGCGACGCGCAAGTTCAAGGTGCTGAGGGACAGCTTCCCGCTGCTCGATCAGGTGGTGCAGGTCCTGATGGACACGCCGAAGATGCGCGTGCGCATCGAGGGCCACACCGACAACGTGGGCGGCGAGAGCTTCAACCTGAAGCTGTCGCAGAAGCGCGCCGAGGCGGTGCGCGACCACCTCGTCGCGAAGGGCGTCGAGAAGGATCGGCTGGAGGCGATCGGGCTCGGCCTCACGAAGCCGCTCGCGTCGAACAAGAACGAGCGCGGCCGCGCGCAGAACCGGCGCACCGAGTTCCACATCATCTCGATGGAGTAGGGGCCCCGTCGTCCCTCCCGCTTGGAGCGCGGGAGGGCTCGTGCGGTAGAACCTGCCTATGCCGAAGTTCGAGGTCTTCATCCCGGCGGCGCCGCCGGAGCAGCCCTTCAACCTCACGCTGCGGGTGGACGCCGACACGTGGCTCGCCGCGCTGAAGGTGGGGCTGCAGAAGATCTGCGGCGCGCAGCTTGCTCCGAACATCCTCTGCGACGTCAAGGACGACGAGTCGATCGACGTCACCGACCCCGTCTCGGGACGCGTCTTCCGCATCGCGCAGGTCGAGCCGGGCGCCGCCGAGGCGCCTCTGCCCGCGGCGCCGCAGCCCAAGGCACCCCCGCCACCCGTTTCGTCTCCCTCTCCCCGCGAAGCGGGGAGAGGGCCGGGGAGAGGGGTGGGGGTGTCGGGGGCGGAGCCCCCGAGTTCGACGACGGCGAAGCCCGCGGCCGCTCGCGGAGCGAGCGGAGGCGCCGAAGGCGCCAGCCGCGGGCCGGGGAGGGGGGCTGCGCCCGTCCAGCCTCCGGTACCGGTCCAGAGGGCGGCTCCGCCGCGGCCGCCGCCCGTCGTCGAGGAGGTGGCGAAGCCCGCGCCGCCGCCGCGCCGCGCCATCGGCCGCTCGCCGCACGAGCTGCACCGGGAGGAGCTGCTCGCGGAGCTCTTCCTGCGGGCGCCGCACGTGCGCGAGAAGCGCACGCCCGCCGACGGCCTCGGCTACCTGCTCGACCTCGCGATGGAGAAGGTCCTGTGCGAGTCGGGCTCGGTCTTCCTGGCCGCCGACGAGGGCCAGCTCTCGTTCGCCGTCGCGCGCGGCCCCAAGGCCGCCGACGTGATGAAGCTGGGCGCGAAGCTCCCCATGGGCACCGGCGTGGTCGGGTTCTGCGTGCAGGAGGCGGTCGCCGTCGCCGTCTCGGACGCCGAGAAGGACCACCGCTTCCATCGATCCGTCTCGGAGGCCGTCCGGTACCCCACGCGCTCCATCCTGTGCGCGCCCGTCGCGCAGGCCGGGCGCGTCTTCGGCGCGATCGAGCTCATCAACAAGCGGCAGGGCGCCTTCGACGAGGGCGACCTGGCCGTGCTGAGCTACCTCGCGCACCAGGCCGCGAGCTTCCTCGCGGCGAAGGAGGCGGAGCGGCTCTAGTCGGCGCTCTCCCCCAGCTCGGCCTCGCTCTTCGTGAGCTCGCCCATCACGACCGTCGCGTAGGAGCCCTTCGGCAGCTCGAAGCTCGCGCGGTAGCCGCCCTCGATCGCGGTGAGCTCGATCGCGACGGGGAGGCGCCCGGCGCGGCGCGTCCCCTCGGTCTCGCCGCCGCCGCGCGCGAGGTCCGCGGCGGTGAGGCCCTCCGCCGCGAGCAGCCGCTCCTCGCGCGCGAGCGCGTCGCCCGCGGCGGGCTTCAGCTTGTGGCCGAACATCGGGCCGGCCGGCGACAGCTCGAACGCGGCGACGCGCGGCGCGTCGAGCGCCGGGTCCTCGCAGACGAAGACCCCGCCCGACTCGAGCTTCTTCAGCACGTCGCCGCGGAGCGGGGTCGCGAAGAGGCCGTCCGCGAGGCGCTCCGCGAGCCAGGCGTTGAACACGCGCGACTGCCAGGCCGACAGGACGAGCCGCCGCAGGAAGCGATCGCGGGCGGCGCGGCGCGCCTCCGGGTCGCCGGTGCGGCCGAGGAGGAGCGCGCGCCCGAGGTCCGCGTTCTTCCCCCCGGCGCCGAAGCGCTGCGCGCCGAAGAAGTTCGGGAGCCCGCGCGCGTGCAGCGCCTCGGCGCAGGCGCGGGCGCGCCCGAGGTCGCCGCCGCGCACCGCGATCGCGAAGCGGTTCCCGCGCAGGTGCCCGGTGCGCAGCTTGTTCTGGTGCCGCGAGGCCTCGAGGACGCGCCAGCCGTCGCCGGCGAGCGACGCGGGGTCGGGGTCGCGCGCCACCGGGAAGGAGAGCCACTGCGTCGTCACCGCGGCGCGGTCCTTCATCCCCGCGTACCCCGCGTCGCGGTCCGGCACGGCGAGCGCCTGGGCGAGGGCGCGCAGGACGTCGCGGGTGGTGCGGTCGCGCTTCTCGACCCGGACCCACAGGTGGGGTCCCGAGCCCTGCGGCGCATAGGCGGGTATCTCGTCCACCCGGAAGTCCTCGGGCGAGGCCTTCACGGCGCCGCCCGAGCCGGGCAGGTCGGCGGTGACGAACGGGAGCGTCACCGCAGGTCGCCGAGCGCCTCGAAGCGGCGCTTCACCTCGAGCGCGAGGCGCTCGTCGGCTTCGCGCGAGAGCCGCTCGCCAGCCTGGAACAGGTAGAAGAACATGAGCTCGCGCAGGCCCTCGAAGAGGTAGCGCGCGGGATCGCCCGACGGCTCCGCCTTCGCGAGCGCCGCGCCCCCGAGGGAGGCGAGGTTGCCGAGGACCGCGTCCGCGTCGAGGGTGCCGTCCCTCCCCGGGGGGACGAGCTGCCAGAGCGGCGCGAACCGGCTCGCGCCGTCGGCGAGGAACGACCGCGCGCCGGCGAGGAACGGGTCGAGCCCCCCCGCGCTCGCGACCGCGCCGGCGATGAGGCGCAGGAGGTGGTTCATCCCGCCCGCGATCGCCTGGAGCCGCGCCGCCGGCGAGGCGCTCGGCGCGTCCATCGGCTCCGTGATCGCCTCGAGGTACCCCGCCTCGGCGAGGTGGTACAGGATCTTGGTGGCGTCGAACTCGTTCAGGTGCGCGCCCTGCGCGATGTCGCTCACGCGGCGCCGCCCGTCCACCAGGTCGAGGAGCTGCTGCTCGACGCCCTTCAGCGTGATGCGCACCTTGGGCTCGCGGCGGCGGAGGTAGGCGTGGGCCCCCGGGATGCGCGCGCGGAAGAGGCTCATCTCGTCGATGCGGCGGATGCCGTCCATGAGCAGCGACTGGGTGTTCACGGAGAGGGGCGTCCCGAGATCCACGTCCGCGTCCACCATCGCGAAGATGCCCTCGCGCGAGAGGAGGATGGCGTGGAAGACCGCCGCGACCTGCTCGTGCAGGCACTTCCAGAGGTCGGCGGCGGTGAGGAAGCCCTTCTCGAGCAGCACCTTCCCGAGCAGCTTCCCGTCCGCGCCGGCGACCGACTGCGCCACCTGGTCCGCGCTCGCGTAGCCGAGCCGCTGCGCCACCTCGCCGATGCGCTCGCCGGCCATCCCGGAGTGCGCGCCGCGCACCTCGCCGTCCTTGAAGGCGACGCCGCGATCGACGCCGTCGACGGCGACCGTCAGCAGGCCGGAGAGCCGCGACTGGTGGATGAAGGCGACGAAGTCGGCGATGGGGAACGCGGAGAGATCGCCCGCGATCACGCAGCGCGGGCGCGGACCGGCCCCGCCGGCGGCGGGCGTCCGGCGCCCGACGAGGAGGTCGGGCGCGGAGGGCAGGAGGAGGAACCGGCCGGCGCGATCCGCCAGCGCCCGGCGCGCCTCGTCGTCCTCGGGGACGACGCGACCGTGCGGGTCGATGTCGACGAGCTGGGACAAGTTAGTCCCGCGCCCAGCCGCCGTGGCTCTTCCACTCCTCCTCGTCCTCGAGGGTGAAGCGCAGCGTGTCCCGGATGTCCTGCGGCGCGGACGGGAGCACGAGGCGCCGCCCGTCGAAGTACATGGTGGGCGTGCCCACCAGGCCGGCGCCGCGGGCCTCTGCCTGCGACGCGGCGATGCGCGCCTTGTAGCGGCCCTGCTCCAGCGCCTTGCGCAGGTCGTCCGGATCGCCGCCGAGCGTGCTGGCGTAGCCGGCGAGGTCGTCGTCCTTGAGCGCGTGCGGGTGCTCGAACAGCTCGTCGTGCATCTTCCAGAAGAAGCCCTTGTCGCGCGACCACTCGGCGGCGGTGGCCGCCTCGAAGGCGCGCGGGTGGCTCCAGATGGGAAAGGGCTTGTAGTAGAGCTTCACGCGCGCCTCGTTCTCGCGGACGAACTTCTCCAGCTCCGGGCGGAGCGCCTGGCAATACGGGCATTCGAAGTCCGAGAACTCGACGATCGTGACCGGCGCGTCCGCCTTGCCGAGCGGCGGCCCGAACTCCTTCACGTCGAGCTTGGCGCGCTTCGAGCGGTCGAAGCCGGCGTAGTAGTCGGTGAGGACCTTCAGGACCTCGCCGGCGGTCATGCCCTGCCCGGCGAGGCGCACCGCGAGCGCCGCCATCCGCGGCGCGTGCTTGCAGCTCTTGTGCTCCCTCAGGCACCCCGCGAGCGTGTGCGGGCACCCGCAGTGGCAGAACTCGTCCCGCGCCACGCGCTGCACGACCTCGACCTGCGCCGGCGTGAGCCCCGAGAGATCGACGCCGGGCAGCGCGTCGGCGGGCTTCTGCGCGGCGGCGCCGGCCGGAGCGAGCGCCGCGGCGGACGCGAGCGCGACGAGGGCGGCGAGGGTGCTGGGGTTGAGCATGGTCGAGCCTCCGGAGCGGGGAATTGTAGGGGCGCCCCCCCGGGGCGGCAAGGAACAGGGCCGGCGCGCTCCGCAAAAACCGTGTGCGCGGGAGCCGGATCTCCGATAATCGCACGCGCGGGCCGCCCACGGCCCCTTCACTGGAAGGAAAGGATGGCTCCTCGCATGCGCACCACCCTCCTCGCCCTGGCCCTCGCCGCCTTCGCGCTGCCGGCCGCGGCCCGCGCCGACCTCACGCTCCGGCTCGACGGCTTCGACCGCGCCGCGACGCCCGCCCAGCACCTCGAGGTGCCGGCGCTCTCCGTGGGCGGCCTCCCCTCCGTGGTGCTCGACGAGGGCGGCGGCGCTCGTGCGCGCGCCCAGCGCATCGACCCCGCGCTGGCCCTCATCCTGGGGATCATCCCGGGGTTCGGGATCGGGCACCTGCTCGCCGGCTCGCCGCAGTGGACGCTCTGGCTCGTGGCCGACATCCTCATCGCGGTGGTGGCCTGGGGCCCGTTCTTCTACTGGTCGGATCGCCCAGGCTACTTCCCGCTCTTCAGCCTGCTCGTCCTCGTGGAGCGCATCTTCGAGGGCATCAGCGCCTACCAGGCGGCCGGCGGCGGCCCGATCTTCCGCAGCGAGCGCGGCTTCGCGGCGCGCGAGGTCGCGCCGGTGGACCTCGCGCTCCCGGTCGGCGCCCGCGCCGCGCTGCTGAGGTGACCGAGGCCGCGGTGGCGCTCCGCCCCCGATCCCCTTAGGGATCGAGGTCCCATGGAGCGCGGGACGAGGCCGCTCGAGCGCGGCGCGGTGCGGAAGGAGCGCGGCGGCAAGCTGCGCGTCGCGCTCGTGTATCCGAACGCCTACCGGCTCGGGATGGCCAACCTGGGCCTGCACGCCGTCTACCGCCTGCTCAACGAGCACCCGCGGGCCCTGTGCGAGCGCGCGTTCCTCCCCGAGGAGGAGGGCGAGGCGCCGCGCACGATCGAGTCCGGGCGGCCGCTCGGCGACTTCGACGTGGTCGCCTTCTCGCTCTCCTTCGAGGAGGACTACGGCCACGTCCTCGAGATCCTGCAGCGCGGCGGGCTGCCCCTGCGCGCCGCGGATCGCGACGCCCAGCGGCACCCGCTCGTGCTGGCGGGCGGGATCGCGGTGCAGATCAACCCCGAGCCGGTGGCGCCCTTCTTCGACCTCTTCCTAGTCGGAGAGGGCGAGGAGCTGTGCACCCCCTTCCTCGACCGGCTGCTCGAGACGGGCGCCCGCGGCCTCGAGCGCGAGGCGCTGCTCGCCGACCTGGCGCAGCTCCCCGGGACCTACGTCCCCTGTCTCTATGACGTCGCCTACGCCAGCACCTCGGCGCCCGGCGGCCGGTGGGTGGAGCGCTTCGTGCCGCGCGCCGGCGCGCCGGCGCGCGTCCGGCGCGTGTACGTGAAGGACCTCCGGGCCGTGACGACCTCGCGCGTGGTGGACTCACCCGACGCGCAGTTCGGCGACCTGTACCTGACGGAGGTCGCGCGCGGTTGCCTGTGGGGCTGCCGCTTCTGCGCAGCTGGATTCGTGCAGCGCCCCTACCGCGAGGTGTCGATCGAGAAGCTGAAGGAGGAGGCGCGGAAGGGCATCGCGCAGGGCCTGCGCGTCGGGCTCGTCGGCCCGGACACGAGCGACTACACCGGCCTCGATCCGCTCACCTGCATGATCGGCGAGGAGGGCGGCACCTTCAGCCCGTCGTCCCTGCGCGTGGACGCCATCACGCCCGAGCTGACGCGGCGCATGGCGGCCGGGGGCGAGCGCTCGATCACCATCGCGCCCGAGGCGGGCACCGAGCGGCTGCGGCGCGTCATCAACAAGGACTTCCCGGACGACCTCGTGGTCGCGGCGGCGGAGCACGCGCTCGCGCAGGGGATGCAGCACGTGAAGATGTACTTCATGTGCGGGCTCCCCACCGAGACCGACGAGGACGTGCTCGGGATGGCGCGCCTCGCGGTGCGAATCCGCGAGGAGGTGATGAAGCGGTACGCGAAGGAGCGGGGGCGGATGGGGCGCATCTCGCTCTCCGTGAACCCGTTCGTCCCGAAGCCGTGGACGCCGTTCCAGTGGGTGCCCATGCACGACGAGGGGTGCTTGAAGGAGAAGCGGCGGCTCCTCGAGAAGGAGCTGCGGCCGCGCGGCATCGACGTCGACTTCTTCAGCCCGCGCGAGGCCTACCTCCAGACGCTCCTGTCGCGGGGCGACCGGCGCTCCGCGGACCTCCTCGAGCTCGCTCACCGCGAGACGAAGGGCGACCTGCGCCGGGCGCTCGGCGCCTGGCCGCACGATCCGGCCTTCTTCGTGACGCGGGAGGTCGGCGTCGACGAGACGCTGCCGTGGGACTTTCTCGACCAGGGCGTCACGAAGGCGTTCCTCGCCCGCGAGCTGCGCCGCGGCGTGGGAGCGAAGATCACGCCCAAGTGCGCGCTCGACACCTGCCGCGCCTGCGGGCTCGCCTGCGCCGACCACTCCGAGCTGGAGCTGCCGCCGGCCGGGCTCGTCGGTTGATCCCGCGGCGCGTCGAGGCGCGTCCGCCCTGTCCGAAGCACGCCCTGCGGGGGGTGCGCAGCGGGTCGCTGCGCCGGTGCGAGCAAGTGTTTACTGGTAGCGGAGAGCGAGGCCGCTGGCCGGCCGCCCCTCCTCACCTTGGACGCTGGACGCGTGCGTCCGCCGCCTCGTTCTTCGCCGGGAGTACCGGGTGGCCGTGATCGCACCGTTCCATGACGCCTTCGCGGCGATTGCGCAGGCATGGCGAGGCGAGCGCGCAGCGCGCCTCTTCCAACTCCATTATGCGGTCGCGGCGGCGCTCGCCGTCGCGGCGCTCGGGCTCACGCGGCTCCTGCTGCGGCCGATGGCGGGGGCCCACTTCGTGCTGTCGCTCGGGGCCGTCTGCCTGGCCACCATGGGGGGCGGCTCCGGTCCCGGGCTGCTCGCGCTCGCGATCTGCACCGCAGGGTACCCGTTCCTCGTCGCGGCGGATGTCGACGCAGGGGGACTGACCGCGCCCGACCACGTCGTCCGGGTCGGGCTGTTCGTGCTCGTGGGCGTCGCCGAGGCGCTCGGCGCCGGGACCCTGCGGCGCGGTCGCGGCGGCGCGCGCGCCGAGAGCGACCCGTCCGAGCGCCGGAGGGCGCGGCAGCGGCGGCTGCGGCTGCGCGTTCGCGAGCAGCTCGGCGTCCTCCGCATGATGACGACGGACCTCGCGGAGGGCATCGCCGCGCTCGACGCGGAGGGAAGGATCGAGGTCGTGAACGCCACCGCGGCGCGGATCCTGGGCTGGGCCGAGGAGGAGCTCGTCGGGCGGTCCTTCGAAGAGCTCGTCCGTCCCCATCGCCGCTCCGGTGAACCTGAGCGCGCGGAGGACTCCCCCGTCGCGGTCCTGCGCCACGGCCGGACGGCGCAGGGGCAAGACCTCTGGTTCCACCGCAAGGACGGGACGGAGTTGCCGGTGTCGTACACGTCGTCCGCGATCCTGCGGCGCGGCCGGATCGCCGGCGCGGTGCTCACGTTCCAGGATTTCAGCGCGCACGTCCTCGCGGAGGAGGCCGAGCGGTTCATCGCGAGCGCGACGGAGGCGCTCACGCAGTCGATCGAGTGGGAGCGGACGCTCGAGCGCGTGGCGCGCCTCGCGATCCCGTTCCTGGGGGACTGGTGCCTCGTCGTCCTGGATGACGACCGCGGACTGCGCGCCGCGGCTGCGGCGCACGTGGACCCCGCGATCGAGCGCGCCGTGGGCGAGCTCCTCCGGCGCTATCCCATCGATCGCGACGCCGAGCACGGCGTGGGCCGGGTCGTGCGCACCGGCACGCCCGAGCTGGTGCCGGAGATCGACCTCGACGCGTTCACCGCCGACCGCGGCGCGGGGTCCGAGGCGCGCAGCGAGATCCTGCGCCGCATCGGGACGAGGTCGTACATGGGCGTGCCGCTCGTCGCGCATGGCCGGACGCTCGGCGCGATCGCGTTCGGCATCTCCGCCGGCCCGCGGCGCTACGGCGAGCGGGACCTCGAGGTCGCGCACGGGCTGGCGGCGCGCTGCGCGCTCGCGATCGACAACGCCCGCCTCTACCGCGACTCGAACGAGGCCTCCCGGGCCCGGGACGAGCTGCTGGCCGTCGTCTCGCACGACCTGCGCGCGCCGCTCGCGGCGGTGCAGCTCGCGGCGGGCGTCCTCGCGCGCCGCGTGGGCGTCGAGGGCTCGCCAGACCTGATGCGCGTCGTCGACACCGTGAAGCGCGCGACCGCGCGGGCCGCGCGCCTGGTGGACGACCTCGTCGACTCGGCTCGCCTCGAGCGCGGCCGGCTCGCGCTCCAGCGATCGCAGTACCCCGCGGCCGCGCTCGCGCGGGAGGCGCTCGCGGTGGCCGAGCCGCTGGCGCGGGAACACGGCGTCTCGCTGACGCTGGAGGCGGCGCCCGACAGCGGCGCGGTCGACTGCGATCGCCACCGCGTCCTCCAGGTCCTGGCCAACCTCATCGGCAACGCCCTCAAGGTGATGCCCGGGGGCGGCGCCATCCGCCTCGGCGTCCGGCGCGAGCGGGGCGAGGTCGTGTTCGAGGTCGCCGACACGGGCCCGGGGATCGCCGCGGACGACCTGCCGCACGTGTTCGACCGCTACTGGCGCAGCGCGGGCGCGAGCTACGAGGGCTCGGGGCTCGGGCTCGCCATCGCGCGCGGCATCGTCGAGGCGCACGGCGGCGAGATCCGCGTGCGGAGCGCGCCGGGCGAGGGCGCCACGTTCACGTTCACGCTGCCTGCGCCCGCCGAGGCGGGAAAAGGCGAGGGCCAGCCCGGAGGCCGGCCCTCGTGAGCGGCGACGGGATCGACGCGGGCTAGGGAGTGCAGTCCCCTGCGATCGAGACCCGCGTCTGGACGCCGTCGAGCGTGGCGCTCGCGTCCACGACGTCGCTCCCGGCCTTCGCGCACGCGCCGGTGATCGTGACGGAGCCGTAGTTCCCGTAGTGGAACCCGGTGCACGTCGTGCGGCTGGCGAGGTCGCAGCCGCCCACGTTCGTGACCACGTAGCAGGGCGCGGTGGGGCAGACGTTGGAGCACTTCGTCGGAGCCGTCGGCGCGTCGCAGTACTGCTGCGTGAAGGACATGCCGATGTTGTCGAAGTCGTCGGGCTCGACGAAGAACGAGGCGCTCACGATCCCGGTGCCCTCGGGAGCCACCGAGAACGTGGTCAGGTGCGACGGCCTGTTGAAGTTACCGTCCATGAAGACCAGGCTCCGCGTGGAGCTCGAGGGTCCCGATGTCGGCCCCAGCAGCGGGGCTAGCGGGGGGGGCGGGTTGGCGGACGGTTTATCGAAGCTCGACGGCGCCGTCGGAGCCGGGGGCGAGCCCACGGACCAGAAGCGCGACAGCGCGTTGTTCCCGCCGACCGTCATGAGCTGGGCATAGTCCGAGTAGAGGATGCGCGTCTCCGCCCAGATCACCGTGTTCGCGTCCCACTTGCCGTTCGGGCCCTCGTACTTCCCATCCTGGTTCAGGTCGATGAACGTCTCGCCGAGGTCGTAGACGCCGTTGTCGTTCGCGTCGATGTACGGCTCGCCCATGTCGATGAAGGGCTCGCCCACGTCGTAGCTGCCGTTCCCGTTCACGTCGACGAAGCCCTCCTCGCCGTAAGCGATCGCGATGATCGTGACGAGGCCGTCGCGCGGGTTGTGCGTGAGGTTCCCGCACTGGTCCAGGTACGTGGTCGAGAACTCACCCGTCGCGACCGGGCCGAACGGCGCGACGTCCCAGGGCAGCGTGCCGCCCGTGACCTCGAGGAAGTCGATCGCCGTGCCGGCGCCCTTGGCGCCGAACGCCGGCGTCGTGGTCGGGGGCCCGAACGAGCCCGCCTCGCTGTAGAAGGCGACCTGCGTCGCCACCCCGAGCACGTTGTTGAAGCGGTCCGCGAACGTCGCCGCGCAGGTGACCTCGCTGTCTGGGCCGGTGTAGTGCGAGTAGGTGCAGTCGTTCAGGGTGAGGGCCGGGACGTTCTTCGGGGTGCAGTCCACGGTGATGTGAGCGCCGCTCGGCTTGGCGCCGACGATCGCGAAGTTACCGGTCGTGAAGCTCGCGGCGTTCCCGCCGCTCGTCGCGCTGACCGACACGGCCACGACGCCGGCGGTCCGCCCCGAGTTGAGCGCCACGCTCACTTGACCGCTCGCGTCCGTGGTCCCGGTCGCCGTGCAGCTGGGCGGGATCGCGGCGGGACACGTTGCGACCTGTCCGATGTAAGACCCGTTCAGCGGCTCGTGCGCGAAGGTGACGGCCAGGCCCGCGGGGTACGGCTGTCCATTCGTGTCCACGAGCTGGAAGGTGATGAAGCTCGTCTCCTGGAACCCGGAGAACCGGACGCCGAGCACGCTGAAGAATTGCTTGGACTGCTGGGCGGCCATCATGATCTGGCCGAGGATGGGCATCGTCACCGTCACGTTGCCCGTGAGGGCGTCGGCGGCGTCGGTGGCCGTCACGACCGCCGTCCCGCCGGTGGCGGA